>CAMJAO010000029.1 GCA_946403615.1 uncultured Prevotellaceae bacterium | reverse complement strand
ATGTGGATTATGCCACAGCCATCGCATATTTGAGAGGAGAGGCTGTCGCCCTGCCCGCTGACGCTCCGCGTGGAATGGTTACCATCGGCTACCATGGATTTGCACTGGGGGGCGCGAAGAATATCGGCAACCGCGCTAACAACCTATACCCGAAAGCGTGGCGCATACGAAGTCAAGTGACACATCAAGAACAAAACATCATCATATGAAACAATATTTAGATTTGCTACGCCGCATCACAACGGAAGGGACCAAGAAAACCGATCGCACCGGCACCGGCACCATCAGTATTTTCGGTCATCAGATGCGTTTCAATCTGGAAGAGGGATTTCCTTTGCTTACCACGAAGAAGCTGCACCTGAAATCCATTATTTATGAATTGCTGTGGTTTTTGAAAGGCGACACGAATGTGCGCTACCTGCAAGAGCACGGCGTGAGAATATGGAACGAATGGGCCGACGAAAACGGAGAATTGGGTCCTGTTTATGGCCATCAATGGCGCTCATGGCCCGACTATGACGGCGGCACCATCGACCAGATAGCCAATGTGGTGGACCTGATACGTAATCACCCCGACTCAAGAAGAATGATAGTGAGTGCGTGGAATGTGGCTGAAGTAGAGAAAATGGCCCTCCCACCCTGCCACACGATGTTCCAATTCTATGTGGCCGACGGCCGTCTGAGTCTGCAACTCTATCAGCGTTCGGCAGACACATTCCTCGGGGTGCCATTCAATATCGCCTCTTATGCCCTACTCCTAATGATGATGGCGCAAGTGACGGGATTGAAAGCCGGCGAATTTATTCACACAACAGGTGACACTCATGTGTATCTAAATCACTTGGAACAGGTGAAACTGCAACTGAGTCGCACCCCGCGCCCCTTGCCAAGAATGATAATCAACCCCGATGTGAAAGACCTGCTCGACTTCCGTTATGAAGACTTCACACTGGAAGGTTACGACCCGTGGCCGCATATAGCAGGAGTAGTGGCAGTTTAATTTGAGTAGTTAATGAAGTTAAGGTAGTTAAAGAAGTTAAAGCCATTACTCTCTTAATCACCATATAGATAAATCCCTAAACGACTAAACATTTTTCAATGACCATATCGATTATTGCAGCGGTGGCGAAGAACGGAGCCATCGGCTATGAGAATAAGCTGTTGTATTGGTTGCCCAATGACCTGAAACGTTTTAAGGCTCTGACCACCGGGCACACCATCATCATGGGACGGAAAACGTTTGACTCGCTGCCCAAGGGAGCCTTGCCTAACCGCAGGAACATTGTGCTGAGCCGGACAGTGAAAGAGTTGCCTGGTTGTGAGTGCTTCCCGTCGTTGAAATCAGCGCTTTCACATTGCAGCGAAGAAGAAGAGGTGTTTATCATCGGCGGCTCCAGTGTATACCGGCAAGCCATGCCTTTAGCCGACCGTCTTTGCCTGACCGAAGTGGATGACACGCCGGCCGAAGCCGACGCCTTCTTCCCCTCCTACCAAGAATGGAAAGAGGTATCACGCGAAGAGCATGACACCGACGAGAAACACAAGCAACGCTATGCGTTTGTGGATTATGTACGAAATCAGGAATAAGTTAAGACCGGTTTTCCGCTTGGAAAACCGGTCTTAACTTATTCTTCATCATCCATCTCTTCCTCGAAATCTGCGATAGGCAACTGCCTATTGATAGACGCATGGAAGGAAATGATGGTTTCACTGCGTGAGAGTCCGAGGGGCTGAAGTTTATCATGGATAATCTCGAGCAGATGGTGGTTGTTGTAGGCATAGATTTTGACGAACATGTCGAATCCGCCTGTCGTGTAATGACATTCCACCACTTCGGGTATTTTCTTCAATTCATTAACCACACGGTCGAAATCTTCAGGTTGCTTGAGATACAAGCCAATGTACGCGCAGGTCTCATAGCCGATTTTTTCCGGGTCAATAATAAATTGCGAGCCTTTGATGACTCCCAAATTAGAGAGTTTCTGTATTCTCTGATGAATAGCGGCTCCACTCACATTACAAATACGTGCCACCTCCAAGAAAGGAATACGGGCATCTTCGGCAATAAGCCTGAGAATTTTTTTGTCTAAAGAATCTAACTGATGATGTGCCATTGTCATTTGATAACTAATAATTATTTTGCAAAATTACTAAATAATTACGAAATTAAAGAGAAAACACCCTATTTTTATAACAAATCGTAATATTTTATCTTTTTTAACAATTTTCAACACTACGAAAATAATAGTTTGTTAAAAAAGACAAAGGCAAAAGACTGAATGAGAAGAATGGTAGTGAAAACCGATCGGTTTTCAGCGAGAGACGGCGGAATAATTGATTTTTTGCGCTTTTGCCTGGCGGAGCGCTTGTTTGACGTCGGTGATGACGCCCATGCGGGTCCGTTTGTCGGCTTTGATGGAGACGGTCATCTGTTCTTTGTCTTGCGGAGCCATGCGTTGCCGTTCGGCTGAGATGTAATCGACGATATCCGAGGCACTGGCAAACTTGTCATTCAATTGTATGCGGGTGGCATCACCATATTGTCCACGCAAGGGTTGCATTGGTTTACCGATATAGATATATGACACCGCCGTTTTCTTGGTGAGGCGAGTCAGTTCAGTGCCAGCCGGCACCTGATATTCCACTTTGAGGGGTACTTTTCTCATGTGAGTGACAATCATGAAGAAAAAAAGCACGGTGAAAATCAAATCAGGCAACGACGACGTGTTGAGCACGGGCATCTTGCGTTTTTCTCTTTTGTTGAAATTCATTGTTCGCCTCCTTCCCTCTTCTGAAATATCTCCGCCACCCGCTGACGGTAGTATGTTCGCAGCGCCTCTTTCTGCACGTCACTGCATTGTCCGTATGTTCTTCCGAACCGCTTGGCAGCCAGTTTGTCGCGCAGCGTGTTATATGCAGCCACGATTTCGTTTTGCACGCCGAAATAGACATCATAATTACTCTGTCGGTCGGCCTCTATCTGGATGACATGGCGGTCAGTGATTTGACATTTTCCCAAGAGAGGGATATCGGTCTCATGTTTCTCGGGCAGGTCGGCGCGGTTGGACTCGTTCTCTACGAACGTCATCACACGTTGGCGGATATCACCTAGAACTACTTCCTTACCATCGAGCATGATTTTATTGTCAGCAGTGACCTCAATTTTCATCACATTGCGTTCGCTCACCCTCGTTTCCTCGCGCTCCTCCTCGGTGGGATCAGGCGGCGGCAATTGGCGCGACAAGCCCTTATCGACATCCATCGACGTGACCATCAGAAAGAGGATGAGCAGCATGAATGAAATGTCGGCCACCGATGCAGCATTGATCATCGGCACATGACGTCGTTTTCTACGGAAGGTTCGCATATTTAGAGGTGAGAGGTAAGAGGTAAGAGGTGAGAGGTGAGAAACTTGAGATATCAATCGATTTTACGGTTTCTAAAGGTATAGAGGGCGGCGGCAGCAGCGGCAGCGATAATCATGATGACAGACGACCATACGAACATATTGGCAGTTTTAAGCCAGAACGCATTGGCATAGACGGCACCGTTGACCCAAATGGGAGCTGTAGATCCGAGCAGGAATGTGAGTGCCATGAGGACAACAGTGCCACCCGCCACCATCCATCCGTATCGGTAGGGGGTTGAGGCGTTGTCTGAGGGCAGATCATCCCGCATCCTCACGGCACGCACCATGCCCCATATCGCAGCGGCGATAGCCAGCAGCAGAATCAGGAACATAAATACGAGCACCACATCAGTAAGCAGAGGCTCATTGAAATTGGGGTCATCGGCATACGGTCTGTTGAAACCTATGAGATAAAAAGCCACGAAAACCACAGCGATGACTGCGAGCAATGCGATGAATACCCGTTTGGAGATTCGTTCGGCAGATTGTTGCTTCAGCACGTTGTTCATCCTTTCTTCATTTTATATTTTCCCAACGCGTCGAACAATGTGACGGCCGCATCCTCCATTTCCGAGGTGAGGCGTTCAATCTTTGTGAGGATATAATTGTAGAACACTTGCAAAATGACTGCAGCGATGATACCGAAGATGGTGGTAATGAGCGCCACCTTCATACCTGCGGCCACAATTGTGGGGCTGATGTCGCCAGCACTCTGAATCTGGTCGAAAGCCATCACCATACCTATGACCGTTCCGAGAAATCCGAGCGAGGGCGCGATGGCTATGAACAGGGTTATCCATGAGCACCCTTTATCGAGTTTGGCAACCTGAACCGAACCGTAGGCCTCGACCGAACGCTCAATCTCGTCCATGTCGTCATCGGCACGCAAGAGTCCTTGATAACAGATGCTTGCCACGGGGCCGCGGGTGTTGCGACTGAGTTCTTTAGCCCCCTCAATATCGCCATTTTGTATTTTAGCGTCAATCTCGCCAAGAAATTTCCGTGTCTTGATTTGTGCCAAACTGAGGTAAATGAGCCGTTCGATACAGAAAGCCAATCCGATGATGAGCGCCAACGCCACGAGCGACATAAAGCCCGCATTACCTTCAATAAACTTGGTTTTCAGCGACTTATGCAGACCGCCATTCTCTACAGGGGCTACGAGAGCACTGTCTTGTTGTTCGGAAAGATCCTCAAGCGCAGTGTCGAGCGAATCGGCCATCGCGTCGGTGATGCTGTCCGCATCATTGAGCACACGCCCTTCGGTCTTTGCCTCAACTGCAGTCTTTGCAGCCTCATCGTTTTGCGCCATGACGGGACTATTCATGCAAAACATCATTGCCAGCACCGCCAGGAAAGTTGATAATTGTTTTTTCATTGTTTTCATACTTTGGGTGCAAAGATAGAGAATAAATACGAAATACGAAACCTTTTTATTTACGAAATATGAAATACAAAATACGAAACGGGAAATAACAACGAAAAAAGCCGCGAATCGCGGCTTATAAAAAGGTACATAATAATATTATGATATTTACTCTATCTTTCCTGCCATTCGCATGCGGGTGGCGGTCGAGGACCTCAAATTCCCTTTTGCTTTGGCAATGTCGGTTGTGCGGACCTCACGCTGTTGGCCGTCGATATCAAACTGAAGAGTGGCACCATCGGAACGCACATCAATTGTAACTGGGGCACCCATGACGAGGGGGAGATTCACGTCGCCATGACCGCCAGGGAAACCGCAAAGCACGGGAATGTGATACTCTTTCAACAGTTCGTGGAGCATGGCCTCAACACTTATCGTCTCGCCGTTGTCGTCCTTGAATTCAGTGCCACAATCGGTAAATTCGCCGAGAATGATGCCACGGCAGCGGTCGAGCACGCCATTCATCTGGAGAATGCGCATCTGTCGGTCGATGTTGTGCATCGACTCCTCCACCTCTTCAACAAAGAGAATGAGATTACTGCCACTGGTCGCGTCGGCCTGAGAACCGAGGTTGGGCGCAAACGTGCAGATGTTTCCCCCTACGAGCAGACCGCTGGCACGGCCTTGAATATTTTGCTGATGAGCCGGCAATTCGTAACGGGGCACGTAGCCGAGGAGAAGGTCACGCATCAGCGTGCTGGTCTCGTCAGTACCGCCTTTTGCCAGGAATGAACTCATCGTGCCGTGAATGCTCATTACACCAGCTCGGGTCAGCAACCCGTGCAGCGTGGAGATATCACTGAAACCGACAAGCCACTTAGGCGAGGCCTTCAGTTCGGCGAGCGTCAGATGGTCGATAAGTTGGATGGTGCCATAACCGCCACGGTTGCAGATGACGGCTTTGATGGTCGGATCATTGAGTGCCCATCGTATGTCGCTGATGCGTTCTTCGACGGTTCCGGCATATTTGCCGTCAACTACCTTGCCCACATTCGGTCCTATGACGGGGTCCAGTTCCCATCCGCGCAACACGTCGGCCGTCTTTGTGACATTCTCCATCGGCGTGAAGTACGAGGGAGAAATCAGGGCCACTTTGTCGCCCGCCTTGAGATAGTCTGGGCGTATGCAGTTAGTCACAGAAGATCCGTCGGGCTTCGGGGCGTTGATGTCGTCTTCATCAGAGCATGATGTCAGCGTGACGACAACCATCACAGCGAAAAATGTAAAAAATAAATACTTGTTCATTGATTTGTTTTTATTTTGGCATGCAAAGATACAACGAAAACAGGTAATTACCAATAATTATTACAAATAAGCACAAAATAATTGTCAATTTTTCTTTGTGGTATGTGGGGAAATGAGTATTTTTGCAAAAAATCAGAATAACCATTAACGACAAAACCCTATCATTATGAAGACTTTGAAAACCACTATTTTGCTACTGACCATCTGTCTGGCAGCCAGTGCCAACGATGGTGTGTATTTTGTGAGCGGCAGCCAATTGGTGCCCATCAGCGACACGGATATCTCATGCGCCAAGGAAGTGCTGACCATCGACCTGAACGATGATGGTTTCGCCCGGGTAGATGTGCAATACGAGTTTTTCAACCGCGGCCAGGCAAAGACCGTAGATATGGGTTTTGAAGCTAGCGCCCCATACAATGACGGTGAGGACCTTAACACGTCTGGACGTCACCCCCATATTTTCGACTTTACGGTGAAATTGAACGGCGAGACCCTCTCCTACTCCAACGCCATCATCAAAGAAGATACTAACTTCGAGGTGCTCGACATGAAGAAATGGCGCCAGGACACAGAGAGCGACGGAATGACGCTCATCAACCCCACGACCAAGGAGACCACCGGTTACTCTTATGCTTATGTGTTCAAGGCACAGTTTAAGGCCGGCAAGAACTTGATACACCACACCTACCGTTACCGCATGTCGAACGGTATAGGAAGAACGTTTGAGGTGCCTTACTGGCTGACCCCCGCCAAGCGTTGGGCCAACCATCAGATAGACGATTTTACTCTCCGTATCAAGACCTCATCTTTCAAACAGTTCATGATTGAAGCCAAATTGTTCAGCGGTTCGCAGTTTAAGGTCGTTTCCGGCAAGGGCAAGGTGCGTAAAGCCGTCTATAAAGACATAGAAGACCATATTGAAATAGCCCTAAGAAACGGCACAGTGGAATGGCACAAGATGAACTTCGACCCGTCAGACAATTTCGACATCATGTCGTCAGACACATATTCGTTTATGAATGAGGATTACCTTCTTGGTGAGTTCTATGACCGCAGCGACGGTTATATCCCCCGTTGGAGCATGCAATACTCCAAGGAGGACAAGCGTATCCTTCGCAACCTGCCCTACGCCAACCGCGGTTATGTGTTCAAGGACAAGGGTTTGCAGGCCTATTTCAACAAGATTTGGTGGTACATGCCCGACCCGTCGTGGAAACAGGACACCTCTGATTTCACGAAGAGAGAGTGGGATTTGGTAAATGGACGACTGAACGAAGAGTAAAAAGACAGTTGCGGATGAGCCGCTGTTTACTGTGAGTAGAGAGATATTTGCTAAAGCAAAAGAAAAGGGGTGTGAAATGTGGATTTCGCACCCCTTTGTTTATATGAACGGTTGAGAGTTATTTCCACTTTACCAGGATGTCGGCGAGCGGTTTAACAGTTTCCTTGGCAATCTTGTCAATGAAAGTCTGTGCCTCTTTCTCGTCGTAAGGCTCATTAAGGTCGTTGGTGTATGTCTTTTTACCGTCTTTCTCCACCACGGTGAACAGTTGGTTGAATCCCTCATATTCTGTTTTCTCGTAATATGTGGTCTTGTCCTTTCCCTTAATGATCAGCGCGTCGCCTTGGAATGAGAGGTCTTCCCCTTCACAGACTGGTACACCATCGAAATTGTCAATGTCTTTCATGTCTTTGTAGAAGGAGAGGAGCAACCCTTCTTTACCATCGTCGGTACTCAAGAACACATAGTCACCGGCAAGATAGTAATTGGTAAATTTCTTATCCTCGCCGATGGATAACTCCCAGA
Source organism: uncultured Prevotellaceae bacterium (assembly GCA_946403615.1). Classification (GTDB taxonomy): domain Bacteria; phylum Bacteroidota; class Bacteroidia; order Bacteroidales; family Bacteroidaceae; genus Prevotella. The sequence continues at coordinate 5,799 of CAMJAO010000029.1, read as the reverse complement.
GAGCTTGGATATCCTCTTGATGCGCCTTAATGTTGTTTTCGGCGGCAGTCACGAGAGCAGTGTCAGGAGCCGCAGGTTCTTGACTTTGTTGGGCTTTTTCCGGGGCTTTGTTGGTGCATGAAACGAAAGCCAGACCCAAAGCCATCATGGAAAACAATACTGTTTTAGTGATACTTTTTTTCATAGGATTTATATTTATATGTGTGGTATATCCGAAATGTGCCCTGCAAAAATAGATAAAAAAAACGATGTGTCAAACAAAGGAATGTGGACTTTTGTTATTTTGAGCGAAAGTCAACATTTTTACGCCAACAAGTTATTTTTTCATTTGTCTTTTGCCAATATGGGAAAAAAGCAATAATTTTGCATTTAATTATCCACTTGGCTTTAGCGCGTAGTCCTATATGTCATTACAATATTATCTGACGCTCTTCACTTGCGGCGTCTCGGCCATTCTGCTTGCCTTGGTGCTTACAGGCTTATCTATCCGTCACGACGAAGCATTGCAAAAATATCGCACTGCCCGTTGGTGCCTATGTGTTGCCTTTCTTGTTTTCGGCATTGCCAATTTGTTTCAAGTTTGTATGGAATCAGGCGGGAAAGAAGAAGCCCTCACAGGAGTGATGGCATTAGTCATAGGCAGTATCAATGCGATGATGTTCAGCACTGTGGTGCATATCTTCATCCGTCCGGAAGTTGTCACCAAGCGCAATGTGATGTTTCAGGGAGTCGCCATTCTGCTGCTTTCCACCCTTCTTATCGTTGCGCGGTTCACAATTCCTCTTCAAGTCTTTTACATCGTTTATCATGTGCTCATAGGTTGTTATGTGTTGCTTTTGGCCACATATACTTACTATTTTCTTAAAAACTACCGGGTGTTTAGCAAGCAGATGTTGGAGTTCTACGAAGAAGAGGAACTACTCTATCGAATGCGGTGGATACAGTGGACTTTTTGGACGGCGCTGGCAGTAGGCATATCAGCATTGCTGCTGACCATCGACAGCCATAGCGTCAACATGGTGCTTACCTGTCTATTTACACTGTATTATTTATTCATCACCATCTCATTTATCAATTATCAGCAGTATGCACAACTGGTGGTCCGAGCCTATGAAAAACCCGGTAAAGCAGCAGAGGCTGAACAACAGGAGAGAACCAAGACTGAGAACGCATACAATGAAGATGTAATCGCTCAGAAAGACATTGAACGTATTACATTGGCAATCAACGAATGGGTAAGCCAAAAGAAATTTTCGGAGACCGACAAATCGGTGGAAGAAACGGCAAGTGACCTGAATGTAGACAGTAAAACATTGCGTGTGTATTTCACGAATCATATCGGTGAGGATTTCCGCAGTTGGCGCAACCGAATCCGCGTAGAGGAGGCTAAGCGTCTGATCGACGCCAACCCTTCGATTAAGATTATCGAGGTGATGAATCTGACAGGTTTTAACGACCGTCCCTATTTTTACCGCATTTTCCAGAAGATAACGGGGATGTCTGTGGCTGAATACAGAAAAGAAAAAGCCGAAGGGATAATGGATAATTAAGGCGGGGAATCATATAAAGGAATCATATAAAAAGGACAGAAGCAGATAAAAGGCAATAGCCATCTATCTGCTTCTATCTCAACACCTTATATTGAATGTTCGTATCTTTCAGCGATTCTATTTGTTAACATCCATAGCAAGGCGGAATCCCATGCTGCCGAACACATAACCGCGGGTAAGGCCTCGAGCCGTGATTCGGCAACCTCCTTCTTCGCAGCAGAAATTACCTCCACGGACCACTTGACCTTCGGATTCTTCAAATACCATATTCGGGTTGGTCTGACTCTCTTTGCTATAGGGGCCAAAATCGTCGGAGCAATATTCATCCACATTGCCGCACATGTCGTAAATGCCCAGTTCGTTGGGAGCCTTTCCCTTCACGGGGTGCGTACCGCTTTCCATGTCATTAACCCACCCCACTTCGGAAAGATTGTTTGAGCCGGCAAATTTGTAGCCCTTGCTCTTGTTGCCTCCGCGAGCCGCATATTCCCACTCAGCCTCAGTCGGAAGACGGAATATCCGGCCAGTAAGTTCACCAAGTTTATCAGCAAAATATTCGGCATCACCAGCGTCAACCGATTCAACAGGCAAATCTGCACCAACCTTGTCAGACGGATTTTTACCCATGACAGCTTCATACAGGGCCTGAGTCACTTCCGTCTCAGCGATGTAGTAGTCAGAGAGTGTGACTTCGTGGGCGGGTTTCTCTTCAGGCTGGGCGTCCTTACCCTGCTCAGGTGTAGCACCCATGGTAAAAGTACCACCCTTGACAAGAATCATGTTGAATGTGACACCTTTCACCGTGAAGGACACCTTCTCTTCATTGACGGTGCTATCTTTAGCTACACTGTCTTTGGAAGTTTTGTCGGTGGTTTCGTTTGACGCGCTCTTTGAAGCAGAAGAACCGCATGACATCATAGCCAGAGGACATGCCACAAGAGCCAGCAAGAAAAAGGAATGTAGTTTTTTCATTTGACAGTTTTTAAAAGGTTTATATTTTTTGCAAAGTTATGTTAACGTTTGTTTTGTTGCAAAAATAGGAGTGTGGACTTTTGTTGTTTTTCGCAAAAGTCCATATTATCGGGGAGCCCATCGCCACCTCTTCGGATGAGGGAGAGAACGTTCATGGGCGAGGCGGGCGAGAACAGAGGCGTCGCCCCTAGATACTGCATTAGGCAATTGGAGATGAGAGAGGTTGCAGAAGACATATTATTTGACAAAGCCTTTTGATTTGAGCCAAAGAATCATCTGGGCACTCCACGACTCGGTGGTGGTAGTGCCCGTCTGGGGCAACAGTTCATAGGGACCGTTGCCGTCGCCATAGATATGCAGTTCAGCATTGGCACCCGCCTTTTTCCATTCCATAAACAAGGCGACGAGTCCGGCAGCCACATTGGGGTGGTCGGCACGTGTCATGATGAGCAAAGGAGGCGCGTCTGCGGTGACCGTGACAGGCATGAGCGAAGGCCCGAAATTGGTGCAGATGAAGTCGGGTCGCTCTTGTAGATTTGCAGCACCCATCAAAGCGGCTAAGGCGACACCTCCCCCGGCAGAGGATCCCAAGTAACCAATTCTATCAGGATGGATATGCCACTCTTGGGCATGCTGCCTCACCATTCGCACAGCAGCCCGTGCATCCATCGCAGCAAGTCGAAGGATGGAGTCGCCCACGGAAGTGTGCATCGGATTGGCGTCGGCTTGTGGGAAATGGTCGGGATGCGTCACATCTACCATCGGCGGCATTTTCAGGCCTTTCGGCATGGGACCACCATCGACTTTCGGCATCAGGTGATAGCGCAGGCCGATAGCGGCAATGCCTTGTTCGTTGAGGAATGCGGCCATTTTGACCACATCACTCTCCCATGACAACCAGCGCATAGCACCACCGGGACAGAGAATGACGGCACAACCATTTGCCTTTTCCGCACTTGGCAGGTAGACTTCGATGGCAGCGCGTGCGTTCTCATCCGTTGAGGCATTGTCCGTAGGGAGGAAACAGCGTGTTTGAGCCCAAGAGACGAACGGCAAGGACAACAGGATGAATAATATTCTTTTCATAAAACAGGCTCCAGATAATTGATAATTTTGCCGTTTTGGGCGGCATATGCTATTTCACGACGTGTACTCTCGCCTATATAGCCACCCACATTGATGACAAATATCTCATCGGCGAGGTCGATCTTGCGCAGGTGCATGTCATCGAGCATTTCTTTGGTTCCCTCCGTCCATACCTCGTTGTCACCCGAATGCCCGAACAATCCGACGCTGATGACGATGCATCCCTGAAGGGTCAGGCTTTTCTGCGCCTCAAGAAATTGCTCTTTGAAACGGGTGCTGCCACAAAGCGTGACGATTTTGTAGTTTTTTATCATGTCTCAGGATGGCAAGATGTTTATTTTCTCCGACAAAGATACATCATTTTTGTCGATTAGCAAGAAAGAACGACAAAAAAACTCAACAACGTTTTAACAAAATCATATACAATTGTTTTGTGGTGTCTTCAATATAAATTACCTTTGCACACAAATAATACAATATTACCGCTATTCTGGAGACGGACCATATCTCCACATATTAATAACAAACTACTCAATGACTATGATTAAAAGAATTGCGAGTATCATACTGCTGTTGGCCACACTTTCTACAGTGGAGGCGCAAACAGGTTTCGACAAACCCGTCAGTCAAATGATAGAAGAGATGGCTCCCGGATGGAATCTCGGCAACACGATGGAGGCAGGAAACAATGCGAACAACTTCACCAACAAAGGAGGACTGGGCGCGGAAACCTCATGGCAACAGACAAAAACCACACAGCAAATCATCGACTATGTAAAGTCGATGGGGTTTAAGTCGGTACGCATCCCGTGCGCATGGGTCATGGGGCATATCTCTGACGCATCCGCCTATACGATAGACACACAATGGATAGCACGTGTGAAAGAAATTGTAGATTACTGTATCAACGACGGTCTTTACGTCATCATCAATGACCATTGGGACGGAGGATGGTTAGAAAACCACATAGCCGACAGTGACATCAACACCATCAACCGAAACAAGACCATTCTTCACACCATATGGACACAGATAGCCACCGCTTTCCAGGATTATGACGAGCACCTGCTCTTTGCCGGATTGAACGAGCCCAACGCTGACAATCAAAATGCCACAAACAACCTGGTGGAATACGAACAGGTTTTTATCGATGCCGTACGAGCCACAGGGGGCAACAATGCACGACGGGTGCTCGTGATACAAGGACCATCGACAGACATCAATCACACCTGCAACTACATGAAGAACAACATGCCTGAGGATACAACTGAAGGGCGAATGATGATAGAGGTACATTATTATAATCCTTGGCAGTTTTGGGGAATGGAGAAAGACGAGAATTGGGGCAAAGTGTTTTATTATTGGGGGGCCGGAAATCATCAAAACGGATCGCAGCACAATGCCACTTGGGGCGAGGAGGACGAGATGAGGAACCAACTGATGAAGATGAAGACCAACTTTGTGGACAAGGGCATACCCGTTGTCATTGGCGAATTTGGAGCCAACTGGCGCGATATTTCCAATTTAGCAGGTGAAAGCCAAGATAAACACAATGCATCTATCAAAGCACATTATCGTGAGCTGCACCGTCTATGCAAAGAACTAGGCGGCATGGCTCCATACGTGTGGGATATCAATGTGGCTAACCGAGAGGGAACCAAAGGCATCATGACCCTTATCAACCGCAGCACCCTCTCCGTCTATTGCACCTACGCCATGGAAGGAATCAACGAAATTTATCCCCAATCCGGGCAAACAGGTATTGATAAAATATCATCGAGCCTCCAGTCCACATCCCCCGCCATCTATAATTTGTACGGCATGAAGGTTTCAGAAACGTCGGATTTATGCGACCTTCCCGCCGGCATTTACCTAATGAACGGCAAGAAATATGTCAAGCAGTAATGCTGCTGACGAGAAGAACGAGGCATTAGCTTTACACACATCGTACTCACGAGCAAAGCAAAATCTCACAGAAAATAGAAAATCGCCAATTATTTGATTATCAAACAATTGGCGATTTATTCAGCATGATTCCAGAGAATTGGCTATGCCCATCTCCGCCCTGCCACGGGCAGGGCAACACGAAAAGAAAAGACCCTATGTCAGAAAACAAGTTTTCGACTCAGGGTCTTTTCTTTTCGTGACTCCCGCGGGATTCAAACCCACAACCTTCTGATCCGTAGTCAGA
>CAMJAO010000028.1 GCA_946403615.1 uncultured Prevotellaceae bacterium | reverse complement strand
CAAGAGATGTGTTAAGAACACTAAACCCTCTACACTAAACACTAAACCAAAAACAAAAGATATGGATCAATCATTCAGACAGGAACAAACCCAGACACAACAAAATCTGCAGCAGATTTCACAGCAACAACTATTGATGGTGAAACTGGTGGAGATGCCGTTGGTGCAGTTCGAGGAGAAAGTCAGAGACGAACTCAACGAGAACGGTGCTTTGGAAGAGAACCTGCCCGATGATGATTTTACCCCCGATGATGATTTCGCCCCTGATGCGCCAGAAAATGAGACTTTCGACCAGCAAAACGAGCGTGAGGAGCGACAGGATGAACTCAACAACGCATTAGAGAATATCGGCAGAGACGACCAGATGGACAGTCCTGCACAGACGCGATGGGCAGAAGATTATACAGAACCCGTGTTCGGGAATACCGAGTCATTTTATGATTTGCTCCATCAGCAGATGGGCGAACATGACCTCAACGAGCGCCAACAGACCATCATGACCTACCTTATCGGTTCGCTCGACGAGATAGGACGGTTACGACCCACTATTCAGGAGATACGCGACTACCTCGACATCTACTATTATCTCGACGCCACGGAGGAGGAAATCGCCGAGATGATACACCTGTTGCAAACATTCGACCCGCCCGGCATCGGAGCAAAAGACCTGCAAGAATGCCTGTTGCTGCAAATCAACAGAAAAGCCGACTCGCCCGTCAAACAACAGATGCTCACCGTGGTGACCCGCTATTTTGAGGAACTGAGGAAAAATCATGTTGACCAGATACAAGCGGCTCTGCACCTTGACGACGAGCAGAAAGACAACCTGATCAGGGAATTCAAAAAACTCAATCCCAAACCCGGAGCCGCACTTGATGAAGCCATTGGCAAGAGCCAACAGCAAATCACACCCGACTTCATTGTCGATACCAGCGATGACGGACAGATCACTTTCACCATCAACCAGGGCAACATCCCCGAGATGCACATCGCACCGTCGTTTATTGAGACTATCGACCTTTACAAGAACAAGAGCCAACTCAACCGCCTCGAGAAAGACAGCCTCATCTACACAAAAGAACGTGTGGAAAGGGCAAAGAATTTTATCGAAGCCATCAAGCAGCGGCGCGTCACCCTTTTCAAGACGATGAAAGCCATCATCGACGTCCAGCAAGATTTTTTCCGCAGTGGCGACGATGCCGACCTGCGGCCCATGAAACTGAAAGACATCGCTGACCATACGGGACTCGACATCTCAACCATCTCAAGGGTTTGCAACCAGAAATATGCCCAGACACGTTGGGGCACCTTCTCGCTGAAACACTTCTTCAGCGCCCGTTATGTCACCAATCAGGGTGAAGAGTTGTCAACACGTGAAATCAAAAGCGCAATGAAAACCATCATCGACGAGGAGGATAAAAAACATCCGCTCAGCGACGAAGCACTCGCGCAAAAGATGAAAGAGGCAGGATACCCCATCAGCCGCAGAACGGTCAACAAATACCGCGAACAACTCAACATACCCAAAGCATCGCTCAGAAAATCATGACATACGAACAAAAGTCATATTACGCCAAGTTTTTTTGCCGGGTGAGCCACCCCCTGCTCATCCCCATTTACAGTTGCATCATAGGATGGCTGCTGTTCTTCAGTCCCGTACGTATGTCGAATAGCATCCTCAGCGCTTTCGCCAAAGGCGTGTCGCTCAGCGTTTACGTCATCTACCCCACCATTCTGTTCTTGTTGCCAGTGGTGCTTGTCAAGGCTTATCGGCGTTATTACAAAAACGTCTATCCCCAACAGCAAATACGCCAGATGAAAGCCATTCCCGACATCATCACACTGACGTGTCTGGTGCTGGGACATCTGCATCAGAAAGCCGTTTTTCTGCCATATGTCATCACCTGCATTACCTTGGCAGCCATCATCATCTTTGTGCTGCATATTCTCATCAGGAAATGGTTTGATTTCTCGCTGCACACCGCAGCATGGGGCGGCGTGGCTGGAGCACTCATCGCCTATTCGTTCATCCTGATGATGTTCAACCCCGTCTGGTGGATTTGTTTCGCCTTCTTCATGGGCGGCTGTGTCGGCTCGTGCCGCATGTTTCTCGGCTACCACAGCCTGAGCGAGGTGGTCGGCGGATTCGCCATCGGGGCCGTCGTGGCACATCTCTCAGTGCTTATCAGTTGATTCAGGGAAGTTAAAGACATGACCCACTCATATTGCGGACAGATCATCCCCCAATCACGGACTCCAAAACTCCGAAAGAACACTAAACCCTCATCCCTCAACACTAAACCATAAACCAAATATATGACTCCTATCATCAGTATCATCATGGGCAGCACATCAGACCTGCCCGTCATGGAAAAAGCCATGAAGTATTTAGAAGAGATGCAGATTCCCTTCGAAGTGAACGCGCTGTCGGCCCACCGCACACCTGCTGCCGTGGAGGATTTCGCGCGCAACGCCGCAGGGCGCGGCATCAAAGTCATCATAGCCGGAGCAGGCATGGCTGCCGCTCTGCCCGGGGTCATCGCCGCCTCCACCACTCTGCCTGTCATCGGTGTACCCATCAAGGGTATGCTCGACGGACTCGATGCCATGCTCAGCATCATCCAAATGCCACCGGGTATTCCTGTAGCCACGGTGGGTGTGAACGGTGCGCTGAACGCCGCCATCCTCGCCACGGAAATGCTGGCATTGAGCGATGCAGCCATAGCAGAGAAAGTGGCTGCATACAAGGCTGGTCTTGGCGCTAAGATAGAGAAAGCAAACAAGGATTTGGCTGAAATAAAATATGAGTACAAGACGAATTAGCAGCGTCTGCCATGTGGGCAACATCGCCATCGGCGGCGACAATCCCATCCGTATCCAGTCAATGGCCACCGTCGATACCAACGACACCGAAGGATGCGTGGCACAAGCCAAACGCATCATCGATGCCGGAGGCGAATTGGTGCGTTTCACCACTCAAGGCACACGAGAGGCGGAGAACATGAAGAATATCTCCACACGCCTGAAAGCCGACGGTTATCCGCAGCCGTTGGTGGCCGACGTGCACTTTACCGCCCATACTGCCGACGTGGCCGCACTCTATTGCGAGAAGGTGCGCATCAATCCCGGCAACTATGTTGACCCCGGCCGTAAGTTCAAGCATTTGGAATACACCGACGAGGAGTATCAGCAGGAACTGAAAAAGATAGAGGCCCGACTCGTGCCCTTCATCAACATCTGCAAGGAGCATCATACAGCGGTGCGCATCGGCGTGAACCACGGTTCGCTTTCCGACCGTATCATGTCGCGCTATGGCGACACGCCCGAGGGCATCGTGGAGAGTTGCATGGAGTTCCTGCGCATCTTCCGTCGCGAACAGTTCGACGACGTGGTTATCAGCATCAAAGCCAGCAACACAGTGGTCATGGTCACCACGGTTCGCCTGTTGGTCAAAACCATGGATGCCGAGGACATGCACTACCCCTTGCATCTGGGTGTGACCGAGGCGGGCGAGGGCGAAGACGGGCGCATCAAGAGTGCCGTGGGCATCGGTGCGCTGCTGACCGAGGGTATCGGCGACACCATCCGTGTCAGCCTCAGCGAAGAGCCTGAGGCGGAGATTCCCGTGGCACGCCAACTGGTCAGTCTCACCCCAGAATGCTCTCTGTTGCGACAAAAAGCCGAGGCGTCTATCAACGACGACACCATCACGCTCGATGTTGACGCACCCGATTGGGAAACCTTGCAACTGAAAGCGTCCATGGCCGTCGGTGCCCTGCTCATAGACCATAAAGCGCATCAGTTGGTGCTTCGTTGCGAACAGTATAGCCATGAACAGTTGACCGCGCTCGCTGACGCCATCCTGCAAGCCGCCCGCATCAAGTTCACCAAGACGGAATACATCTCCTGCCCGGGTTGCGGTCGCACGCTCTACAACCTGCAAGAGACCATTGCACGCATCAAAGCGGCCACCAGTCATCTTGCGGGGCTGAAAATCGGTATCATGGGGTGTATCGTCAATGGTCCCGGCGAAATGGCCGATGCCGATTACGGTTACGTGGGTGCCGGACGTGGCAAAATATCCCTCTACCGCGGCAAAGAGTGCGTCATGAAAAATATTCCTGAGGAAGAGGCCGTAGAACGCTTGCTGGAGTTGATAGAAGCCACCACCGGAGACACCTCCGCGACCCTCCCCGAGGGAAGGGAGTAGTTACTCCATTAGAACGGTCATTTATCATATTAATTATTTTATTAAACCAACACCTACACTCTATGCATTATTCTGTCTATGCTCCTCCATTTGGAGACGGGGGTGAGGTTTTCCCCTCACCCCATCGCTACGATAATAGCGACACGATTTTCACCCGTTGCGGACACAGCGGAGTGCTTCTGCCGAAAATATCATTAGGTTTCTGGCACAATTTCGGCGGCAACGACCCCTATGAGCGCAGCCGCGCCATCACGCATTACGCCTTCGACCATGGCATCACCCATTTCGACCTGGCCAACAACTACGGTCCTCCTTACGGCTCGGCCGAGGAGACGATGGGCAGGTTGATGGACGATGACTTCCGTCCCTTCCGCGACGAACTGTTCATCAGCAGTAAGGCTGGCTATGACATGTGGCCCGGTCCCTACGGCAACTGGGGTTCACGCAAATACCTCATGGCAAGTCTCGACCAGAGTCTGCGCCGTATGCACCTCGACTATGTGGACCTCTTCTATAGTCACCGTTTCGATCCCGAAACACCTATGGAGGAGACCCTGCAGGCACTCGTCGATATCGTGCGTCAGGGCAAGGCGCTCTACATCGGTATCTCGCGCTGGCCACTCGAGGCGCTGAAATTCGCTGACCAATACCTGCGCGAACGCGACGTGCCCCTGCTCATCTTCCAAGACAAACTCAACATGCTGAGCCAGGAACCCATCGACAACGGCACTCTCGAATACTGCCGCACACACGGAATCGGCTTCATCTCGTTCTCGCCCCTGCAGCAGGGATTGCTTACCGACCGCTATCTCAACGGCATACCCGGCGACTCGCGCATGAGCCGCAACACCTCGCTCAGCAGCAACGAACTGACACCCGAACTGCTCCAGCAGTTGCGCGCCTGGAACGACGAAGCGGCCACCAACGGTCATACCCTCGCCGAACACGCCCTCCGATGGGTGCTCGCCCAACAAGGTGTCACCTCCGTCATCGTCGGCGCCAGCAGCGTGGCACAATTAGAACGCAATCTCAAAGCGATTGATTAGAATCTACTACGAATTCCGCAAATTAAACGAATTCAAATAACGACAACGAGTTAATAAAAAAGAGGGTGTGACTATTTCGTCACATCCTCTTGACATTTATACATGAGTTGTCTATTCTATTAGTTGATTACTATTTCATTTTGAATGTGAAAGTTCAAAGTGGAACGGTTTATCGAAATGGCGGCGAGAATAGTAGGTTACCGACGGATTTTTAAGGTCCATAATCATCGTCCAGGCTGTGCCCAGAAAACCGTCTCTTTGGGGTTGCGAAACGGCCTGGATGGCCTCGGTCAACTGCTTTTCGCTCATCACGCCACCCGTTTGATTGTACCGTTCGCAAAGACGGTCATAACGGTCATCGCCTTCTATCAATCCTACATTATGCTTCTGCTCGCACAGGTAATGGTTGGTCACGGCGGGCGATTCTGTCACCACCATTTTATTATCTACATATTCCACGACCACACTTCTGCCCGATGCGTCGGCTATGGCATAATGGCGGGCAAAACCCATTTCAGAATGCATGTCTATGTCTTCAAGTAGTTTCAGTGCCTCGTCAATGTTGGCCGCATTGTTAAGCATGTATCGAATGGCTGCCGATGTGGTGAGGTCGGGCTTGCTGGTGCACTGCTGGGTAAGAATGGAGTCGCCAGCCACCAAGTCGGCTATGGCCAGTCCTTTCTCGTTGATACCGTCGAGCGCGCAGAACAGCCCCGTCAACGCCATAAACTGGTTCTTGAATCCTTCCGGTTTGTAATCCTCGCCAAATCCGTAAAACTCTACATTGAAGGTGGTGATTGATTCGTAACCGCGGTCAGGGATGGTATGCATGATGACACCGATAGCCGATGGATAGTCGAAGTTGCGCCCCATCAGCACGCCACCTTCGGGAGTGACAGCCGTAAGTGCCGAGCATCCGAAATCGGCTTTCTTGGGCTTTACTTCAGGCTTATAGAATCCCTTTGACAGGAATTCCATCACATAGTCCGCCATTTGTTCTGTGGTTTCGCATCCGCCACGACTCATCATTTCATCAAAACCGTCGTCGCCCTTGTATTCCATGTAATACAGCCCGTCATCAAGTTTCTCACATGACATGGCCCCCTTCACCAGCGAACCAAACTTTATCCACATAAACACACCGGCTATAATTACCAGTCCCAACACGCTTAACAGCGTAATCTTATAAAATTTCTTCATTATAAATATCCTTTTATACAATTTTTTACCTGTAAGCAGGTCAAACCGACGCTGCGTTCTGCAATTCGTTTACAAAGGTACGTATTATCGCTGAATCAGTCAAATATCCGGGATGATTTGTACAGAATTGTGATGAAATGGGAACGTGCCAAATCCTTTAATTGTATGTTTTCGATATAATTTTTATATCGACATCGTATATAGTTCCATAAAAAAATCAGGGTTATTAATGCCCTGATTTCTTGTTTGTTTTATTCCTCCACTTCTGAGAAATCGTCTTTTCCTACTCCGCAGATGGGGCAAACCCAGTCTTCGGGGATGTCTTCAAAGGCGGTTCCGGGCTCGATGCCACTGCCGGGATCGCCTGCTGCAGGGTCATAGATATACCCGCAAACGTCGCAAATGTACTTTTTCATAATGGTTTTGAATTTATAGGTGAATAATAAATGGTTTAGGGTTGAGTGTAGAGGGTTTAGTGTTCTTGACACATCTCTTGCTCCTTGCCTCTTGGAAGTAATCACTCCCCTCGCCCTTTGGGAAGGCTACGGGGGGGCGAGCTTGCTCGGGATGGAGGGGCTGGGGGTGAGGCTTCTCCCTCCCTTGGGAGAGCTGGGGTGGGTGTCGAAGTCCGGGTGGGTTTTATTTTAGATATTTTTCTACCTTATTTATAATATCTTCTGCTTTGATTTGTCGCATGCAGGCGAAATCGCCGCGGTGGCAGGGTTTGTTGCCATAGACACTGCACGGGCGGCAGGGAAGGTCTGTCTGGACAGCATTTTCCTCGGTTTGTCCCCAACCCATGAACCCTGCGTAGGGATGGGTGGCACCCCATACGCTCACTACGGGCGTGCCTGTGAGTGATGCCAGATGCATATTGGCACTGTCCATCGACACCATCACATCGAGATGACTCATGATGATAAGTTCCTGCAACAATCCCGCCGACTGTGCGGAGGCATTCACGCAACGCGGATAGCGGTCGCACCAAACCTCAAACTGCGCCTTCTCCTTGTCACCACCGCCAAAGAGGAAGAAACGGGCCTTGGGATGACGCTCTGAGAGGGTGGCGATGACCTGCTCCATGGTTTCAAGGGGCAAGATTTTCCCCTCATGTGCCGCAAAGGGAGCGATACCTATCCATTGCTCATCAGTGCCTTTCTCGCCTATTGTCTTGGGCAACAAACGCAAATCGCCGCGACCTTCACCGAAAATAGAACGGAACTCCAGTTGTACAGGATACCCCAATCGCGCCAGCACATCGGCATAGTTTTGGAATGACGTGGGTTGTTGCTCCATCACCTTCCCCGTCTTGGCTGCCAGACGATGCTTGCCTTTGCGGTGCTTATTGATCGATTTCACGGGGTTGCGGTCAATCTTGAAACGCCAACTCAGATATTTCGAGCGCAGCACACCATGCATATCGGCCACAGCCGTGAAATGTTTCGCCTTCAGCCGCCGGTAAAGCGCATTGAGACCGTGTATGCCGTGATAATCGTTTTTCAGGTCCGCCTCCATGAATCCCACGTTGCCCGCCAGACCCTCAAACAGCGACCTTGCAAAGCGACGGCTCAGCACGGTGATGTGCATGTCAGGATACTGATGTGCCAACGAACTGACCACAGGCACCAGCATGGCCACATCGCCTAAAGCGGAAAAACGGATGATGAGAAGGTGTTGCACTTTTTGGAAAAGTTAAAGGGAAGTAGGTTTCGGAGACGGGGTGGGTTTCGGGTATTTTACTTCTTCCCGTACAGAACGGGGTTGGTCGAGGGGTCGTTATACATCTTCATCTGGCGATAGACCTTCATATATTTGCGACCGGCAGCGATATCTTCGAGCAATTGGTCGATGGCGGTGGATAGGTCAATCTGCTGTTCGAGCAGCACATTAAGTTTTTGGCGACAGCGGGCCAGATGCTCCTCAGAGGCATCGGTACGCTCGGCCTGCTCCTGCATGTGGTAAATCTTCAGCGCCAAGATAGACAGACGGTCGATGGCCCAAGCGGGGCTCTCCGTGTTGATACGCGCATCGGGCAGCACAGTCACATCGGCATATAACTGGCGGAAATACGAGTCAATCTGCTCTACCAGGTCGGTGCGGTCCTGATTGCTGCGGTCGATACGCCGTTTCAATGCCAACGCGTCAACAGGGTCGATATTCGGGTCGCGTATGATGTCTTCCAAATGCCACTGCACTGTATCAATCCAGCATTTCAGATAAAGGCGGTTTTCGAGCGTGCCGTCGTCAAATGGGTTTTTAATCTCTGTATCTACATGGTCATATACATGGTAATCACGTATCACCTGTCGGAAGATTTCATTATAATGTTGTGTATTAGACATAAGTGATTGTTTTAAGAATTATCGATGTGCAAATATACACGTTTTCATATACAATACAAAAGAAAAGGGCTCAAAATAATTGATTTTAATCAAAATGGGGTAAAATTTTATGCACAATGTTGGGGGTAGTGTGCAAAAACCACTCTTTTTTTGTGAAAAAATTTGCACACATCAATTATTATTTGTTCCTTTGCACCCGATTTTGAGTTAGAAAGTATTATTTATAAACATTTTAATTAGAAAGAATTATGTCAGCAATTGAAGACAAAGTGACTAGCATCATCGTAGAAAAACTGGGTGTAGACAAAGCAGAGGTTAAACCCGAAGCAAGCTTCACCAACGATCTGGGTGCAGACTCTCTTGATACCGTGGAACTGATTATGGAATTTGAGAAAGAGTTTGGTATCTCTATCCCCGATGACCAGTCAGAAAAGATCAGCACTGTGGGCGACGCCATCGCTTATATCGAGGCAAACGCAAAATAAGTCTGATTTCCACTTCTTTTATGGTTTATAGTTTCTGGCGTTGCACTTTATGTACAAAGCCCCTAACTATAAACCATAAATATTAAAATAGGTATTCTTCAATTATGGAATTAAAAAGAGTTGTTGTCACAGGTCTGGGCGCTGTCACCCCTGTGGGAAATACACCTGAGGAAACATGGAAAAACCTCTTAGCAGGTGTGAGCGGAGCCGCTCCTATCACCAATTTCGACAGCACTAATTTCAAAACACAATTCGCTTGTGAGGTCAAAAACCTTGACATCTCACAATTCATAGACCGCAAAGAGGCAAGAAAGATGGACCGTTATACCCAACTGGCCGTCATCTCTGCCATGCAGGCCGTGGCCGACAGTGGCATGGACCTGGAAACAGTGAATAAGAACCGCATCGGCGTGATTTACGGTGTGGGTATCGGTGGACTGAAGACCTTCGAGGAAGAGGTGAAATACTTTGCCCTGCACGAGGCCGACGGACCGAAGTTCAATCCTTTCTTCATCCCGAAGATGATTGCCGACATCGCCAGCGGACAGATATCCATCATGTACGGCTTCCACGGTCCCAACTACACCACCACATCGGCTTGCGCCTCATCGAGCAACGCACTGGCCGACGCATTCAACCAGATACGTTTGGGCAAGGCCGACGTGATGCTGGGTGGCGGTGCCGAAGCCGCTATCTGCGCAGCAGGCGTGGGCGGTTTCAACGCCATGAAAGCCCTCTCGACCCGCAATGATGACCCGCAGCACGCCTCACGTCCGTTCAGCGCCTCACGCGACGGTTTCGTCATGGGCGAGGGTGCCGGTTGCCTTATTCTTGAGGAACTGGAGCACGCCAAGGCTCGCGGTGCCAAGATTTATGCCGAGATGGTGGGCGAAGGCCTCAGCGCTGACGCTTATCACATCACCGCATCGCATCCCGAAGGTCTGGGCGCTAAACTGGTGATGGAAAGCGCATTGGAAGACGCCGGATTGAAACCCGAGGATATCGACTACATCAACGTGCATGGCACTTCCACACACGTTGGCGACATCTCCGAGTCGAAAGCCATCAAAGACGTGTTCGGCGACGCAGCATACAAACTGAATATCAGCAGCACCAAATCGATGACTGGACACTTGCTCGGTGCAGCAGGAGCCATCGAAGCTATGGTGGCCGTGTTGGCAGTCAAGAACGACATCATTCCGCCGACCATCAACCACGCTGAAGACGATAAAGATGAAGAAATAGACTACAATCTGAATTTCACATTCAACAAGGCTCAGAAACGCACCGTCCGTGCTGCCATCAGCAACACGTTCGGTTTCGGCGGTCACAATGCCTGTGTAGTTTTCAAAAAATATGCTGAATAATTTATTCGACAGAATAAGGCTCCCTTTCCGTAAGGAGAAGGAGCTTTTTTCGGCTCTATACGACATCATCGGCTTTTATCCGAAAGACATCCGTTACTACAAACTGGCCCTGATGCACAAAAGCATCATGCGGCGGGAAAAAGGAAAACCCCTGAACAACGAACGGCTGGAGTTTCTCGGCGACGCCATTCTCGGCGCCGTCGTCGGCGATATTGTCTATCGTCACTTTCAAAAGCGTAAAGAAGGGTTCTTGACCAACACCCGCAGCAAAATCGTCCAGCGCGACACACTCAACAAACTGGCCGAAGAGACGGGTCTCACCAAACTGATTGTATCCTCCGGGCACATTTCCTCGCATAACAACTATATGGGCGGAAATGCGTTCGAGGCGCTTGTGGGCGCCATCTATCTCGACAGGGGATACGATGCTTGTATGAGATTCATCCAGAAACGTATCCTCAAACAACTCATCAATATCGACAAGGTGGCTTACAAGGAAGTCAACTTCAAAAGCAAACTGATAGAGTGGAGCCAGAAAAACAAAGTGCAAATCGAGTATGAACTGGTAAAACAGAACAAAGACGAGACGGGCAGTCCGACATTCCAATATGTGGTTGTGCTCGAAGGCGTGAAGTGCTGCACAGGAAAAGGATACTCCAAGAAAGAGAGCCAGCAGGAGGCATCACAACTGACACTTGAACGGCTGAGACGCGAACCGCAACTCATAGAGAGCATCTTTGCCAGCAAGTCGCAACGGACAAAAATGGAGGAAGAGCCCATATCCGTGACAGAACTCGGAGAGATAAATGAGCCAGATGAGAGCAGAGTAATCGAAGATGCCAATGAGACCGATAATCCTGAAGAGTCAGAGCATCTCATGGATTCAAGAGATTCCAGTTCATCCGGAGAAACCAAAACATCCGGAGAAACCGATCATCACCAAGATGATTTCGATCTGAGCGACATCTCCGTCAAACTGCCTCAGATGAGCAAAGAAGATATCATAGCCGCAGCGGAAACTGCCGCATTCAACGGGGAATGCTGAACATTTGGGGTGTCATAAAAATCAGATTGAAATGGTTTTTATGACACCCTATAATATTAAATTTTATAAAAAAGCACGGTTTTCCAAAAGATTGGCTTATTTTTGCATTTCAATATATTGTGATTATGGGAATAACAAGCATCGCCTCATGGTTCTTCCGCAACAGGCAGAAAGACCTGGAGCGCCACAATTACGACGCGGAGGCGCTTCAAAGCGAAGTGTTGAGGCATCTCATGAGCAGGGCCACAGACACGGAGTACGGAAGGAAGCATCTCTTCAGTACCATCAAACGGTATGAGGATTTCACTGCCAATGTGCCGCTGAACACCTACGAGGAGCTCAAGGCCGACATTGACCGTATGCGCCACGGCGAAGCCGATGTGCTCTGGCCGGGCATCGTGAAGTGGTATGCCAAATCATCGGGCACGACCAACGACAAGAGCAAGTTCATTCCCGTGAGCAACGAGGGCTTACACGATGTGCATTATGCCGGCGGATTCGACTGCATGGCCTTCTACCTGCTCAACAACCCCAAAAGCCAGATTTTCAGCGGAAAAGGACTGATTCTCGGCGGCAGTCACTCGTCAAACTACAACATCAACAACAGTTTGGTGGGCGACCTCAGCGCCATCCTCATTGAAAACATCAATCCGGTGGTCAATTTCATCCGCGTGCCCAAGAAACAAACGGCGCTGCTAAGCGACTTCGAAGTCAAACGCGAACGTATCGCTCAAGAGACCATCAAAAAGAATATCACCAACCTGTCGGGAGTGCCTTCATGGATGTACTCCGTCTTGAACCGGGTTATGGAACTGTCAGGAAAGACACATCTCGAGGAGGTGTGGCCCAATATCGAGGTGTTCTTCCATGGGGGAGTGGCCTTCACGCCCTACCGTAAACAGTATGAGCAACTCATCACCAAACCCGACATGCATTACATGGAGACATACAATGCAAGCGAAGGGTTTTTCGGCATTCAAAACGACCTCACAGACCCGGCGATGCTCCTCATGCTCGACTATGGCGTGTTTTACGAGTTCATCCCCATGGACGAGTTCGACAACGAACAGCCGACGGTAGTGCCGCTCTCAGGTGTGAAAACTGGTGTGAACTACGCCATGGTCATTTCCACCACCTGCGGTCTGTGGAGATACATCATCGGCGACACCGTGAAGTTTGTGTCAACCAATCCTTACAAATTCATCATCACCGGACGCACTAAGCATTTCATCAATGCCTTTGGCGAAGAACTGATTGTTGACAATGCCGAGCAAGGATTGGCACACGCCTGCCAAAAGACGGGGGCCGAAGTGTTGGAATACACTGCCGCTCCGGTGTTCATGGACGGCAACGCCAAATGCCGCCACCAGTGGATCATAGAGTTTGCGAAAGAACCCGACAACCTCGACACCTTCGCTGACCTGCTCGACAAGAAACTACAAGAGATAAACAGCGACTACGAGGCGAAACGCTATAAAGACATCACCTTGCAGCATCTGGAAATCATCAAAGCGCCGAAGAACCTCTTCAATGACTGGCTGAAAGGAAAAGGCAAACTGGGCGGACAACACAAAGTGCCCCGGCTCTCCAACAACCGCAAAACCATCGAAGAATTGCTGGAAATCATCAACAAGGGTGAACAGGAAAACATTAATAGTTAAAGAAGTTGAGCCATCACATCTGGCTTTAAGGGACCTTAAAAAACTTACAACCCAAAACCTCAAAAATTGACCATCCGAGAGAAATATATAGTTTATACTGGCCTTTGCCTCTGTCTGTTGACGTTTTGGTCATGTGCCAAGATGGGGCATCCCGACGGGGGGTGGTACGACGAGACACCACCCCGGGTTATGGCTTGTATGCCTGAGGACAGGTCAACCGATGTGAACGCACAGAAAATAAGCATTTACTTCGACGAGTTCATCAAACTGGAGAACGCCTCGGAGAAGGTGGTCGTCTCACCCCCACAGATGGAAATGCCCGAAATCAAGGCGGCTGGCAAGCGCATTATCGTGGAACTGAAGGACACACTCAAGCCCAACACCACCTACACCATCGATTTCAGCGATGCCATCAGCGACAACAACGAGGGCA
>CAMJAO010000027.1 GCA_946403615.1 uncultured Prevotellaceae bacterium | reverse complement strand
CTTTTCCTCATACTTCATGTGTTTGCGGATGGAATGAGCATACTCATCATAAAGTTTGAGTATAAGGCGTGCCAGACTGTCGTTCTCGTCGAGAGCCTGTTCCAGTTCGCTGCGGATGAACGGCAACTGGAAACCGAGATAATACTCATGGCTGGCCCTGAGATACTGCAAGAGCGTAGGAATAGACAGTTTTTCTATCTCCTCGAAGTCATGGCGTCCGTTGATGGTGTAATTGACCACAGCAAGAAACGTATAGGTATCAACCTGTTGATCTTCACACACTTCGCGCACAGTCTTATCGCCAAAGCCCAGGCTGATGCCGAAACTGCCCAGACTCTGCAACAGGCTGTAATTATCACGGATGAGAGATATCATCTTGTCATCCGCCTCGTACATCTTCTGATTCTTCATCGCAGTGCCCTGATTAAAAACTTACAATTAATCATGCAAAGATACACATTATTTTCGAAATACCCCCTCATCATTTATAGGTATTTTTCAAAACCACATTTACTAAAATCAAGGTATTGCGTCACGTCGTCAAAGAGCATACCTTTGCAGTGAGAAAATGAAGGACCGAAAATCTGTCCTTCCCTCCCAAGGGAGGGAGCAAGAGACAAGGGGCAAGAAATACGACCAGAATTCTACATTCCAAGACCTCTACCTAAGTCCTAAACCATATTAAGTAAGATATGACAAAGAAGACCATCATTACAATGTGTGCTGTCATGGCATTCGCAACAGCACAGACAGCCAAGGCCCAAGTAAATGCTGCTGACAGCGTGATGAACCATGCCAAGGGAAACCGCCTGAGCGTAGGAGGATACGGTGAGGTGACTTACTCAAGAAATTTCTATAGTGACCATTACTACCGCTACAGCAACCCCTCACAATATAAAAACGACCCGAGCAACGGCCGTTTCGACATCCCACACGCCGTCATCTATTTAGGTTATGATTTCGGCAAGGGATGGACCATGGGCACCGAGATAGAGTTTGAGCATACAGGCACAGGCAGCGCCATTGAGATTGAGACCGACGAAGGGGGTGAATATGAGCATGAGATAGAGAAAGGCGGTGAGGTGGAACTGGAGCAGTTCTGGTTACAAAAGAGTTTCTCGCCTGCCGCCAACCTGCGTATAGGTCACATCGTGGTGCCGGTGGGACTAATCAATGCCCACCACGAGCCGCTAAACTTCTTCACGGTCTATCGTCCTGAGGGCGAGAGCACCATTCTGCCAAGCACTTGGCACGACACAGGCATCAGTTTCTGGGGACGTTCGGGCGATTTCCGTTACGAGGTGCAATTGACCGCCGGTCTGAACGCTTTGATGTTCAGTCGCGACAACTGGGCGAAAAACGGAGTGAAGTCGGCCTTCGAGTTCAAGCCCGCCAACAAATACGGCATCTCTGCCCGCGTGGATAATTACAGCATCAAGGGAGTGCGCATGGCTGTGAGCAGTTATTTCGGACGCGCCATGCACAACACCTATCCCAACCTGTTGGAAGGTGACGGAAAGACCTACGATAAGGTAACAGGTAACGTGTGGATCGGTTCATTCGACTTCACACTTAACCGCAACAACTGGATTGTACGTGGTCAGGCAGATTACGGCACATTGAGCGATGCTGCAGATGTGAGCAGCGCCAAGAGCCGCCAACCTAAAAATTCCCCATATAACCGCACACAAGTGGGCAAGGCCGCCATAGCCGTGGGCATCGAGGCCGGTTACGATATCTTCTCGCAGATAGCCGCCACCCGTGCCGCCAAAGAGAAACTTTATGTGTTCGGCCGTTATGAGTATTACGACTCATATATCCATGAAGATACCCAACCGGTGTATGATTTCACCAAACGCCAGAACATCGCCTTCGGTGTGAATTACTATCCTATACCTCAGATAGCCATCAAGGCGGAATACACCAACCGCATATTCAAGAGCAAATACAATAACGAGCCCGCCATCAACGTAGGAATCGCATACGAGGGATTCTTCTTGTAAGAGGGAGCCTCGCCCAAAAGATTTTGTCCGCTTTAGGACATGAGTGATTCTCTTGATGAAGAAAAATATTATCAACCAATCATAATAACAAAAAACAGAGACCAATGAAAAAGATTTTCAAGTTCGCAATGATGTTCGCCGCGGCATGCTTCCTTTCAATAGGTGTGACTTCCTGCGGTGACGATGACAATGACAAACCCGACAACAAAAAAACTGAAGAGCAAAAGAAACTCGAGGCAATGCAGGCAATCACCCAAAAGTACCTCGACGATGTGGTTTATCCCACTTATACCAACCTCGCCAATCAGTCACAGGTATTGTATGACCTGATAAACGAGTTGAAGACCCAATTAAAGGCAGGAGCGAAGGTTAAGCAGAGCGATATCGACGCCATCTGTGACGCATACAAGAAAGCCCGCGCCTACTGGGAAGAGAGTGAAGCATTCCTCTATGGAGCCGCTTCCGACTTCGATATCGACCCACACATCGACACCTGGCCATTGGAACTCGACGTTTTGGCTGAAGACCTGAAAGACAATGCGAAGATTGCCAACCTCGACGGTGCCAACGGTATTGAATGGGCACGCACAGAGGGCAACCTGACCCCGGAGAACCTGGGTTTCCATGGCATTGAGTTCATTTTCTTCCGCAATGGTAAAAACCGTGATGTGGCAATCTTCAACAATGACGCAGTAGAAGACGATTCAAACTTCTCCGGACTGGACGTCAGCGGAAAGGAAGAAGTAATCTTCGCAGCAGCCGTGGCCGGTGACTTGCGCGACAAGTGCTTCCAACTGGAAGTGTCATGGCTGGGCAACAAAGCACAGGCTTCACACATCGCCCGCATCAATGCTTGCAAGCAGCAAAACGTTGAGGAATTCAAGACCACCGTCGAGAAAAACGGTCTCAGTTACGGTGAGGACCTGCTGGCAGCCGGTCAATCCAACAGCACGATGAAATCATGGCGCACCGTGATGGAGACCATCCTCGTGTCAGGATGCTCTAACATCTGCGGCGAGGTGGCAGACCAGAAGATGGGACAGGCTTATCGTGCCACCACCAGCGGCGGCACCAGCACCCACATCGGTGAAGACGGCACACCCGAACAAGATGACGCCAACTACATCGAGTCGCCCTACAGTTACAACTCATATACCGACTTCAAGGGCAATATCCTGAGTATTCAATATTCACTCTATGGGGCAGCCGGTGCCACATCGGCACAGAAAAACTCCATCATGGATTATCTGAAGACATATGCTCCCGAGAAAGCAAACGCATTGGACAACAAACTCAAAGAGGCCATTGCTGCACTCAACGCATGTCTGAGCAGCGGTAAAGCCTTCGTACAGGCTCCTGGTGCCACCGTAGTAAAAGAAGCGATGGATGCCATCGGCGACCTCGATGACAGCATTAACGAAACAGCCAACTGGATATTGATGAACTAAAGATAAGCCATAAGTCTAAATATATCATTTTCACCTTCTTCCGTCCCTCAAAAGGCGGGAGAAGGTTCAATCGTGAAAAACAAACCTATTTTACAAAAACATGAAAAAAGATTACCTAAAAAACATTAAGTATCTGACATTCTGCACATTAGCAGCATTCGCTTTGTCAGCTTGTCATGACGACGACCGTATCACCGACCCCGATGAAGGTATGGCGAGCACCACGGGAGAGGATGACTACAAATATGTGGGCAAGGACACAAAGGGGTTCAAGGCCGAGGAATGGTATCCTGGCGGCGAACTGGGCACAACCAACAGCACCACCGCCCACTGCTATGAGATAGAAACAGAAGCCATCAATCAAGCCGGACTGTTCAATGCCTTCAAAAAAGGAGAAATGCTCTTTGAGCATGACTTCACCCAGAAGAGCACTGCCGATTTCTCTGGTCTGGGACCTGCCTATGTGCGCACCTCGTGCATCCACTGTCATCCGGGTTACGGTCATGGCAAACGCACACTGTCATATAACGCCGACTTCCGTGGCAACGGCTATCTGCTGGTCATCTATCACCCCGCCGACGGAGTCAACAGCGACGACGGTCCTTACATCTCCGAAGTGACGGGTATGCCCCAGACACGTGCCGTGGAGCCGTTCCTGCCGCCCGTTGATGAAAAAGGCATCCACCTGAGTTGGGAGAAGGTGACAGCCATGGAGAGCGGACTGCCCTTGCAGTTCCCTGACGGTGAGACCTATGAACTCATCTATCCCGAACTGAGCATCGACATCGACGCGTTCAACACCAGTCCGAAACCCTCAAATCTGGCTTTCCGTCTAGAATCGACTATCGGTCTGTATGGCACCGGACTACTCGACGCCATTCCAGAAGACTCCATCAAGAAACAGTATCAGCGTGAGGCTCCCTATGTGGAGTTAAACCCCAACTTCTGGGACAAGACCGCAAATGACTGGGCAGCCGGAGCATGGTACACATTGGCCGACGGCACAAAGAAAATCAAGCGATTCACCTATGCCATGACCCGTGCGTCGTTGCAAGACGGAGCAGGAGCCAACGCCATCTGGAACATTCCCAATGTAAGCCGCAGCGACCGCCCTTATCTCTATACCACCACTGCATGGGCCACCGCCATGTCTGAGAATCCCGAGGTTATAGCCAAGATTAAGGCCGACCCATCGTCGCCCTATTATCACGACGGCACCGATGCAGGTATCGCCGCAGCAGTGAAGACATTGCTCGACCCGAAGACCAACCAGTTTGACAACCCCTACCACAACTTCACCCCAGAGATGACTGACAACAATTTCTGGCAGTTTATGGTATGGCACCGCGGACTGGCAGTACCCCGCGCACGCGACCTGAACGATGCCGAGGTGCAACGCGGCAAGGAGGTGTTCAATGAGATTGGCTGCGCCACCTGTCACCGTCCGAAATGGACTACCGGTCCGGACAATTACTGGGCATCGGCTCCCATCGTGAGCAACAACCTCAATCTGCCAGTCTATCCCTATCAGGTGATTTACCCCTATACCGACATGCTGCAACACCGCTTGTACATGAAAAACGGCATTCACGGCTCATGGTGCCGCACCACACCGTTGTGGGGCCGCGGTTTGTCGATGCTGAACACCGGTGCCGAAGACCGTCTGCACGACTGTCGCGCCCGCAATGAGATAGAGGCCATCATGTGGCACGCATACAGTAAGAAGTCAGACGCTTATGCCAGCACAGAACGGTTCTTCTATCTGCCAAAAGCCGACCGCGACGCTGTAGTGAAATTCCTGAGGGCGATTTAGGATGATTTGAGGTTTGTAAAATGAGACGAATACTTGCTTTTCTTTATATCGTGCTGTTGGTGGTGATGGGCGCCGCCACCATCTTAGAAAAGATGGAAGGCACGGAATACACCAGGAGTCACATCTATGGCTCCTGGTGGTTTGTGCTTTTATGGGCGTTGTTGGCCGCTTTCGGCATAATATGGCTGGTGAAGCGGAAAGTGCGCCGTTGGCCCGTCGTGATTTTACATGCCTCATTGGTGTTGATACTATTGGGTGCCCTGCTCACACACCTGACAGCCCATAAGGGAATGGTCCATCTGCGAATCGGCCAACAGACTAACCAATACATAAAGACTGACGACCCGCATCAGATGGCAGAGGAAACACTGCCGTTCACATTGCAATTAGACACGTTTATGGTAATGTTTCATGACGGTACGGCTGCCGCTGCGGATTATATCTCAGTAGTGACCCTGACCGACGGCGACGAGATGCGCCATGACACCATTTCTATGAACAATATCCTCCGTGAACACAATATCCGTCTCTATCAGAGCAGTTATGACGATGACGGTCGAGGCAGCATTCTTGCACTGAACACCGACCCGTGGGGTGTACCCGTCACATACATAGGGTATGCGCTATTGTTTTTCTCACTGATTTACATGCTGATAGACCCCAAAGGCGCGTTCCGCCAACTATTGCGACATCCCGCGTTGAAACGAGGTGTGCTGGGGCTCCTGCTGATCATGGGAAATGTCACATCATCGGAAGCCGCCTCCTCCACCCTGCCTTCATCGACAGCAGATAAATTCGGACGATTACTGATCAACTACAATGACCGTATCTGTCCGTTGCAGACCTACGCCATTGATTTCACAAAGAAACTGACAGGGCGGAAAAGTTATCAGGGATTGACCGCCGAACAGGTGCTGACAGGCTGGCTGTTTTATTATGAGCAGTGGTGCGCAGAGCCTTGCATCAAGGTGAAAGGCGGCGAGTTGAACCATCGCCTCGGCACCGACGGTTATGCGTCGCTCAATGATTTTTTTGACAGTACTACAGGTTATAAAATCGGTCCGCTGATACAGGAGTATTATCAGGGTAATAATGACGCGTTGCATCAGCAGGCGAACAAAGCTGACGAGAAATTGCAACTCATCATGACGCTGCGTCAAGGGGCGACGCTCAGAGTGTTGCCCTATACTGACGAACGGGGCAAAACGGTGTGGTATTCGCCCGCCGACTCCATACCCGATACGGTAGAGGCAGAACATAAAAAATACATCACAGAGGTGTTTTCGTTGATGTATCAGGATGTCTTGGCAGGGCATGACGAACGGGTAAACGTCTTTTTAGACAAGATGCTCATCTATCAACAGCAAAACGGCGGCAACTCACTCCCAAGCAAGACACGGGTAAATGCCGAAAGGTTATACAACGCGATTCCTTTTGCCACCATCTTGTTTATGGTATGCCTGACCATGGGATTCCTGACATTGGGGTACTTTATGTTGCGGTTGACAAGGACGGGGAAAAGCAAATTGCAAAACAGACATGACGAGAGTGCGAGCCAGAAACAACAGACATCATATAAATGGGTATTACACTTCTCGTTCGCGATCATGCTGCTGGCTTTTCTGGCACTCACGTTGTGTCTGGCTCTTAGATGGGTGATACGCGGCACAGTGCCGATGGGCAACGGCTATGAGACGATGCTGTTGATGGCATGGCTCATCATGTTGGTCTCGATGTTGACCTGTCGTTGGTTCAGCATTGTCATCACGTTTGGGTTCCTTCTGTCCGGATTCTTCCTTTTGGTGGCGCATATCAGCAACATGGACCCGCAGATTACCCATTTGATGCCCGTATTGCAATCGCCGCTGCTCAGCATTCATGTGTCGGTCATCATGACTGCCTACGCATTGTTGGCACTGACCTTCCTGTGCGGCGTGGTGGCCGTGATTCTGCGTTTCATGAACCGCCGCCAAAACGACCTGTTACAAGAGCAATTAGAGTCGCTCTCAGTATTGAGCAGGTTATTTCTCTACCCTGCCCTGACAACATTGGGATTGGGCATCTTTATAGGTGCCATCTGGGCGAACATCAGTTGGGGAGAGTATTGGAGTTGGGATCCGAAAGAGACGTGGGCACTCATCACCTTCATGATATACGCAGTGGCGGCACATCGCCAGTCGGTACCAGCCATGCGCCGCCCCATGAGTTATCATGTCTATATGATTTTCGCCTTCCTGAGCATCCTCATGACCTATTTCGGAGTCAATTACTTGCTCGGAGGCATGCACTCGTATGCTTGATGTTATAGGAGTGGAGGAGTGAAGACAACAAACCGCAAATAGAAAAATCCGCACGAGCGCCATGTACATTTTTTGAATGCCCTGACGGTAGTGCGGAACTTTTATTTATTGAAGGGTCCGCATTATAAAGGTAATCTCTTGTTCCCTGCTCCTTGCACCTATGCAAAATCCTACCCTAACAATTTATCCAAGATGGCATAGAATTCCGGATCCTCGCCGATGATCATCTGCTCAATCTTGCCTTCAGGCGTGATGATGACTTTTGTAGGGAAGCCTTGTATATCATAGTCTTTGAGCACCTTCTCGTCGGAGCAATACACATGGAGCCAAGGCAACTCATATTCATCCACCGCAGCGCGCCAAGCCTCCTCGGAGTCATTACAGTCGATGCCCAAAATCTCGAATTTGCCGGCATATTTCTTGTAGTATTCCTTCATCTGCGGGATGCCCTTGATGCACCAGCCGCACCATGAGCCCCAGAAATCGAGCACCACATACTTACCGCGCAACGAACTGAGTGTCAGCGGTTTTCCGTTTATATCCGTGAGTGTGAAATCGGGGGCATCCACATCGACGGACTTCGTGGGAACTGTCTGCTCTACAGCTTGAGCGGTATTCTGAGCGGATGAATTGTCATTTGCCTGTTTTGGCTTATCACCGCAAGCCATGAGTGTAAAGCGAAAAACACGCCAAAAGCGTTCTTCAGTAAGGTTGTTTTTGTCATTTTTCTTGAGATTTATTTGTTATTCGGTGACAAAGATAATCATTTTTTAGTACTTTTGTCACGATAATCAATAATAATTGTTTTTTGAATTATGAAACCCATCAGTACAGACAAAGCGCCTGCAGCCATTGGTCCTTATAGCCAGGCCATCACATTCGGTAACCTCGTCATCACATCCGGTCAACTGCCCATCGACCCCGCCACGGGACAATTCCCCGAGGGCGGCATCAAAGAGCAGACACGCCAGTCGCTAACCAATGTGAAAAACATTCTGGTAGAGGCAGGATTGGACATGAGTCATGTGGTCAAGACCACGGTGTTTCTCGCCGACATGGGCGATTTCGCTGATATGAATGCCGTCTATTCGGAGTTCTTCTCACAGCCCTACCCCGCACGTTCAGCCGTCGCCGTCAAGACCCTACCAAAAAACGCATTGGTAGAGATTGAAGTGATAGCAGAGAGGTGATACACCGTAAGGGCGATGCCTTTACAAAAAGACAGAAATTATTTCACATACGATGAGCCGTCGAAACAATGGGTGCAGACGCGCTCTTTGGGCAGACCGATGGATTCGATGAGTTTTTCGAGTTTGGCAAACTTCACGGAGGTCAATCCCAAACGGCGGCCTATCTCATTGACCATTCGCTGATACTCGGGAGAATCGGTCGTGGCATACTTGTCGAGGTTTTTCGATGCATCGCCCTCGAAATCCTTGATAATCTGACGTGTAAGCAATTCCAAATCGCTCTTCGATGAAGTGAACTGGATAAACGGACACCCGAACACAAGCGGCGGACAGGAGATGCGTGCATGCACCTCTTTGGCACCATAATCGAAGAACATACGGACATTGTCATGCAACTGTGTTCCACGCACGATGCTGTCGTCGCAGAACACCACACGCTTGCCGTCAAGGATGGCACGGTTGGGTATCAGTTTCATCTTCGCCACGAGATCGCGTCTCGACTGGCTGCCGGGTGTGAAACTGCGTGGCCATGTGGGAGTATATTTCAGCACGGCGCGCTTGTAAGGCACCTTGCTGCCAATGGAATAGCCTACGGCCATACCTACACCTGAATCGGGCACACCGCAAACGCAGTCGGCCTCAATCTTATCCTCCTCACCCATCAGTTCGCCATTGCGCTCACGCATGGCTTCCACATTGATACCTTCGTAATCGCTGGTGGGAAATCCGTAATACACCCAAAGGAACGAGCAAATCTGGCAACGGCTGAACGGTTGTTGCAGCACTTCGATGCCATCGGCACGCAATTTGACAATCTCGCCCGGTCCTACATCACGCAGAACCTTGTAATCGAGATTAGGAAATGCCGACGACTCGCTGGTGGCAGCGTAGGCCCCCTCTTTATGTCCTATGACGATAGGAGTGCGACCCAAGAAATCACGGGCGGCGATGATACCGTCCTCAGTAAGCACCAACATCGAGCAAGAACCCTGAATCTTACGATACACATTGTTGATACCCTCGACGAAATTGCGTCCCATATTGATGAGCAACGCCACCAGTTCGGTCTGGTTGATGTTATTGGCCGACATCTCGCTGAAATGCATTCTTTCAGCCAATAAATCAGCCGCTATCTCTCGCAAATTGTTGATTTTCGCCACGGTGACGACGGCGTATCTGCCCAAATGAGAATTGACGATGATGGGCTGCGGGTCAGTGTCGCTGATAACGCCTATGCCCTGCGAGCCAGCGAAATGCTCGAGTTCATCCTCAAATTTTGAACGGAAATAATTGCGCTCCAGACTGTGAATAGAACGATTAAATCCTTTGGCGGAATCGAATGTGACCAAGCCGGCCCGGCGTGTACCCAGATGTGAGTTGTAGTCGGTGCCGTAAAACAAGTCATTGACACAATCTTTTACCGAAATCGTACCGAAAAAGCCACCCATATATATGTGTAATAATAAAATTCGCTGCAAAATTACACTTTTCCTGATAAATATGCAAAAAGCGCAAATTGATTTATATCAAAAATTTGAATGGGTCCAAAGATTATAATAAAGCACAATGTGGCGGAGTTACTGACAAATACTTTTTTTCTTCTTTTTTGACGGATATATAATGATTATTTATTACCTTTGCCCCAAATTATAACATTCATACTATGAAAAAATTATTTTCCATTGTCATGATGCTTGTGTCGGCTTGCGCCCTGTGGGCAGGCCCGATTGACCAGCAACAGGCGTTAGAGATTGCACAGACATATCTGAGCACCCATTTGTCAGGGAGCAATGCTCCTCAACATAGATTGAGAGTGGCTTATAAGGGTGCGGACTTGAAAACAGCAAACGTGGAGACGAGCAACCTCTATGTGTTCAACATCAATGAGCAAGACGGTTTTATCGTCGTGTCGGGCGATGACCGCACCGAGGCCGTGTTGGGTTACACCGAGAACGGAGCTTTCGACCCGGATAACATCCCCTCTAACCTGCGTTGGTGGCTGGATTGCTACGAACGTCAGATAGAATGGGTAAAAGCGAACATGCCCGAACAATCGGCTGGTCCGGCTCATTCTTCAACCGAAGTGATAGCCCCCATGTTAACCTCAAAATGGGACCAGGGCACACCTTATAATAACCAGACACCTACCGTCAACGGGAAACACGCCCCCACAGGTTGTGTAGCTACCGCTTTGGCACAAGTGATGTATTATTATAAATGGCCCGTGGATGCGACGGCATCCATTCCCGGCTATCGCCAAAAAGGCTCATCTAACTTTATCAACGCCCTGCCCGCTACGACTTTCGATTGGGACAACATGATTGATTCCTACCCAGCTAACATGGATGTGAATGATGCCCGTGTTGATGCCGTCAGCAAGTTGATGCGCTATGCAGGTCAAGTAGTACACATGTCTTATGGTGAGGAGAGTTCCGGTTCGAATGAAACCGATTTGATACCTGGCGCCATGAACGAATATTTCGGTTACAGCAATTCCGGATGGGAAGGGATTCGCGACCATTATTCTATTGCTGAATGGGAAGAACTGATACTCAACGAGTTGCGTAATCATCGTCCTGTATTGTATTGCGGCTACACATCCAGTTTTGAGGGACATGCCTTCGTTTGCGACGGATATAATGGTGACGGCAAATTCTACATCAACTGGGGCTGGGGCGGATATGCCGACGGACCGTTCCGTCTGTCTGTGCTCGACGCGTCTTATTCAGGTATTGGCGGCAGTGCCACCTCCAACCAGTTCTCATGGGGACAAGTTGCCTATTTTGAGATACAACCCACTGGCGAAAGCACGGTAGAGCACTATCACGATAACCTGACAGCCGCTACCCGCCCGAGTGTACAAAACCGTGTGGTGACCCGCAACAACAGCAGTGAGGATTTCAGAATAAGACTGTTCATGCCCGTCCACAACAACACTGGCGGCTACTATTCAAAACAGCAGGGTTACGCCCTTTATAAAGGTGATGAGATGGTGAAACGCGTCTATACGGCAGTCATCAACATGGGACAAGGCGCAGCCACTTACAATGCATTGACTGTCTCCCTCGGTTCAAACTTGGAAAACGGCGATTACACCTTATACGCTGTAAGCCAAAGCAAGAGCACAGGCCAATGGGAAAAGAATGTGGGTTCGGACCGCAATTATGTTAAGGTAAATATCAACGACAACACCATGACACTTACCCCTGTGCCCTTCCCCGATTTCACCATCAACGACGTGACGGCGAAGAAGAATGCCATCGTGGTGGATTTCACTAATAACGGCACAGAGTACAATGGCACCATCAATCTGTTAGATAGTAATTTCAATACAGTCAGTTGGGAACAGGCAGCCATTGCAGAAGGCGAAACGACCCAAGTGGCTTTCTACATAGGCGACAAATCCACTTTCTCTATCTATGATGTGTATTATCTGAATGTGGACCATTGGGCCGAAAACTGGTTCTACACCAATGCCACACTGGAAGGCGCTGACCTGAAGAAGACGTTGTCAATACTCAATCTGGCAGAAGACGGACAGACTGTCTATGGCAGCAAGGTGCTCTGCCAAGTGGATTTGAGGAACGAAGGCACAGGATTATACAAGCATACCATCACAACAGAAATCGTCAATGTGGCCAACGGCAACTCCAACACTATTGCCAAGGAGATTGTAAGTGTAGAACCCGGCGAGAGCAAGACACTGTCATATGAAGTGCCTATCGCAAAGGCCCAACGCGGCAACACATTTGAATTGACTTCCACTCACAACCTCGACGCAACAAACATAGCAGAGGACAAGATCACCTTTATTCCCCAAGCAGGTGCTATTCTGTGGAACGGCAAGGGTGAAGTGAGCGTGGCACCTCAGTCGGCCACCTTTACCGTGGATGACAATGCGGCTGCCGCCGACCTAATTGCCGCATACACCAGCAATGCGAAAGCCAATAGCAATCCCAACACCATCTACATGCTCGACACCTCTGTACCCACGGGATTGAAAGGTAAGAATGTGATGAACAGCAAGTTGACAACCGCCAATATCCATTTCTATGACGGGAACGAATATTTCATTCCGGTTGACTTCTCCGCTTCTAAGACCACCAATTACCACCGCACCATCAGCGAGGCCAACAAATGGAGCACTATCGCACTGCCGTTTGCACCCACTCAGGTGACTGCCGACGGAGAAGCCATCGACTGGCAAAAGAGCGACAGCGACACAGGAAAGAGCCTCTATATCATGAAATTTAATGGAACTGAAGGTGACAAGGTGCTCTTCGGCTACACCGACGCCATGGAAGCCAACACTCCGTATCTGATTGGCATCAGTCCCGAACTGGCAGGCAAGGAACTGGTGTTTACCGCCAATACCCTTACGATTTTGAGAACAACCCTCGACAATCCCATTGTCGCCACCGCAGGCAATTACCAACTCACAGGTGTGAATACGGACACGGTGATTGACGGCGCATTCATCATCGACGGTGATAAGGCTAAACCCGCCAACGGCACTGCCGTAGCACCCTTCCGCGCTTATCTCACTGCCGAGGGAGGCATCGCTTATCCTGAGATGTCAATCATAACAGGAGTGCAACTGACTGGCATCAGCGACATCGAGATGACGACCGAGAGCAATGGCGCAGTATTCAACCTGGCCGGACAACAAGTGGGTACCGCAAAAACGATGAGCACTTTGCCGAAGGGCATCTATGTCGTGAACGGCAAGAAAGTGATTATCAAATAAAACCAAAACAAAAGGAAACATCTGGAAGCCCTAAGAGGATTTAGGAATTTCCGGGAAGATGATACAAGACAACGGAGGCATATCGAGTGATATGCCTCCGTTGTCGTCTTATGGATTCCGAGTATCAATGATGCACGAGTGTGCCAATCTCCTCGCCTTCCATCACTTTCTTCAGGTTGCCCTTGACATCCATGTTGAACACATAGATGGGCAGATCATTGTCATTGCACATCACCACTGCAGAGAGGTCCATTACCTTCAGTCCGCGCTCCAGCACTTCGTCATAAGTGATGTCAGTGAACTTCGTAGCCGTAGGATCTTTCTCCGGGTCAGCGGTATAGATGCCGTCCACGCGTGTGCCTTTGAGCATCACGTCGGCCTCAATTTCCACGCCACGCAACGATGAACCCGTATCGG
>CAMJAO010000026.1 GCA_946403615.1 uncultured Prevotellaceae bacterium | reverse complement strand
TTTGAACATCTTCTCCTGTAATTTACCGTCATGGATACGAAGAGAACCGCCACCGAGTTCGACGCCATTGCACACGAAATCGTACGCTTTAGCCCTCACTTGTTCAGGATGCTCCTCAAGCAATGGTATATCGTCGGGATTGGGCATGGTGAAGGGATGGTGAACAGCCATGAGACGCTGCTCCTCATCGCTCCACTCAAAGAGCGGGAAGTCTATAATCCATAAGCACTCGAACTTGTCTTTATCGCGCAGTCCGAGACGGTCGCCCATCTCAAGACGCAGGGTGCAAAGTTGCGTACGTGTCTTATTGGCATTATCACCACTGAGAATGAGCACAAGGTCACCGTCCTTCGCGCCTGTTTTCTCTTTCAGAGCAGCCCACACTTCCGGTGTATAGAATTTGTCAATACTTGTTTTGACTGTACCATCTTCGTTGAATTTCACATAAACCAAACCTTTTGCCCCCACTTGCGGACGCTTGACGAATTCTGTAAGTTGGTCCAGTTGTTTGCGAGTGTAATTGGCACATCCAGGGACACAGATGCCACCGATGTATTCGGCATTGTCGAATACAGCAAAAGTGCCAGTACCTTTGAGAACATCCATCAATTCGACAAACTCCATCCCAAAACGCAAGTCGGGTTTATCGGAACCGAAACGGCGCATGGCCTCATGCCAGGTCATCTGCTGAAGTTTGGCCGGCAGCTCAACACCTCGCACCTCTTTAAATAGATGGCGTGCCATATCCTCGAAGAGGTCAATGACATCGTCTTGCTCGACGAACGACATCTCGCAGTCGATCTGAGTAAACTCGGGTTGCCTGTCTGCGCGCAAGTCTTCATCGCGGAAGCACTTGGCTATCTGGAAATAGCGGTCAAAACCGCTGACCATGAGCAACTGCTTTAATGTCTGCGGGCTCTGCGGAAGGGCATAGAATTGCCCAGGATTCATACGTGAAGGCACCACGAAATCACGCGCTCCCTCAGGTGTGGACCCGATGAGGATAGGAGTCTCCACCTCGATGAAGTCCTTCTCGTCAAGGAAATTACGTATGAGGATAGTCATGCGGTGACGTAACTCAAGATTCTTACGCACAGCATTTCTCCGGAGGTCGAGATAACGGTATTTCATACGAATATCGTCGCCGCCGTCGGAGTTGTCTTCAATGGTGAATGGCGGTGTGATGCTCTCGCTCAGCACATTAAGTTCTGAGACAATGATCTCCACGTCGCCTGTAGGCAGGTTATTATTCTTGCTCTGGCGTTCACTGACTTCACCTTTGACCTGAATACAAAATTCGCGTCCCAGTTTGTTGGCACGATCACACAAGTCCTGATTCAAGGCCTCATTGAAGACCAATTGTGTAATGCCATATCTGTCGCGCAGGTCAACGAATGTCATGCCCCCCATTTTTCGTGTCCGCTGCACCCATCCAGCCAGCGTCACCTGTTTTCCCGCATCAGCGAGCCTCAATTCCCCACAAGTGTTCGTTCTGTACATAATGATTTTTCTTTAGTGGTTGCAAATTTACACCATTTGAACGAAATGACCAAATAATCGGGAGATTTATTGAGCAATTAGAATACCATGTTTTTCGGCTAATGACAAGTGTTGTGACTGTATCCTTACAAACGTGGCGACATTGGCATTCTGGCAATGAAGTCAGAGGGCGAGAATTATTGCAATAAAAGTTAATTCTTTAATGAGTATGAGTTATATTTGTATGAAAGTAGTATCTTTGCATAAGTTTTAATAAAGATTGTTTCTCACGAGAGAAAGCTAAAGGCAATTAAACTGAATCGAGGTGCTGAGCAAAAACCAACTGAAGAATCTGAAACGGCTGGAACTGAAGAAATTCCGGCTGGAAACAGGATTGTTTGTGGCAGAAGGTCCAAAAGTCGTAGGCGATCTGGCAAAGGTGACCGCGCCACAAACGATTATCTCCACAGAAGATTATAAGGGTTTGACAGATTGCAGTTGCGCACGCATCACTGTGAGCGAGGAGGAACTGCGCCGTGCAAGTTTTCTGCAACACCCCCAACAAGTGATAGGGATATTCCGTCAGCCAGTCTATACACCCGAAGAACGAGAGCAGACCATCATGTCGGCCCGAAATGAGTTGGTATTGGCATTAGACGACGTGCAAGATCCCGGCAATATGGGCACAATCATCCGTGTGGCCGACTGGTTTGGTATCCGCACCATTATTTGCAGCCGTCACAGTGCAGACGTATGGAACCCGAAAGTAGTGCAAGCGACCATGGGCAGCATTGCCCGTGTGAAAATCCTCTACGAATCGCTTGAGGATGTGATTCGCCGATTTGGAAATGACATCCCGGTTTACGGAACACTGCTTGACGGCAAGAACATTTATGAAGAAGAATTGAGCCTTCACGGCATCATCATCATGGGCAATGAAGGCAACGGCATCAGCGAAAGCATCAGACAGATGGTCAGCAAACGGTTACTTATACCCCATTATTCTACAGGTGAGACACATGCCGAAAGTCTGAATGTGGCTATAGCTACGGCTGTAATCTGCAGTGAATTCAGACGCCGACGACCAGCAATTCTTTCCAATGAGAACAACTAATATATATGCATAGTACAAAAGTATCATACTATCAATGGAACAGGAAGAGATTTATAAAATAAGAAGCGCCAAAGGATGTATTTCAGCCGCTTGGAAATGGTGCTGCGACCAATTGGGCAACCTGTTCAGACGTACATGGTTGCCGATAACACTGTTGAGTGTGTTTGTCGCAATGTGCAGAGTACTTTGTTATCAGCAATCCCGTCAAATCTCGTGTGACCTTTGGCTGACCATCGGCATTATCATTTCAGGCATTTGTGTTTTCGCCGCTCTCACATGGGCGGTATCACGATTGTATCAATTGCTGAACAGTCCAGCAGGGAAGAAAAACTTGTTGCGCTGCGGATGGGCAATCCTGTGCGCTTGTGTATTGTTTGTGATAATAGGTTTTGCCGTCTATGGCATCACACTGTTGACAGGTTGTCAATGGTGGGTTGTAGCGTTGAGCAGTACGTTATTGTTGCTTTTAACCCTTCCTCTACATTATTACCATGTAAGATATATCAGTGAGGAGCCGACGAAACCATCTTCAATAATCACCAGATACTTCAACGGGTTACCTAAAGGATTGTGCCGCGGTTACCATTACTTGGGCAAACTTTTAACGACAAATATCCTTACTTTATTGATGTTACTTACCATCACCGCCCTGATGGCAATACCCGTAGTGACGATGGGCATCGCCGAGAAAGAATCGCTCAGCGGAGTAACCATGGGCGACCCAAACGGCATGCCCGGTTCATTCATTTGGTTACTTGCAGTAGTCACATTTTTATTCACCTGGCTGGTCTATTTCCTCTGGCAATTCCTCACAGTCGTGAACTATTACCAATACGGCTCAATAGAAGAACATCATCGCGAAAAGCAGAACTCGCTTCAAGCGACATCGGAATAACCCACCGCATATCAACCACATAACCTCAAGAAGGCAATGGCAGAAAGAATCTTATTCATCGACCGCGACGGGACTTTGATAGAAGAACCCGCAGACGAACAGATTGACTCATTTGATAAACTGCGTTTCACGAAAGGCGTATTCAAGAATCTAGGATTTATCCGTAAGAATCTCGACTTCAAATTTGTCATGGTGAGTAACCAAGACGGTCTGGGTACAGACAGTTTTCCAGAAGAGACATTCTGGCCCGTACATCGTTTCATCTTGCAAGCACTGTCAGATGAAGGCATCACTTTTGACGCCTTCCATATCGACCGCCATTTCCCCGAAGACCATCATCCCGACCGTAAGCCGGGTACAGGTATGCTCAAGGAGTATATGGACAATGAGCGATATGATTTGGAAAACAGTTATGTGATCGGTGACCGTGAGACAGACCGGCAGTTGGCGGAGAATCTGGGATGCAAAGCCCTGATATTAGGAGAAAACGGTATGACTTGGCCTAAAATTGCCGAGATATTGTTTGCAGGTGAGCGCATCGCAGAATCACACCGCGCAACCAAAGAGACAGACATCCGCGTGCGCGTAAACCTGGACGGGAGTGGGAAAAGCGACATCAAAACAGGTTTGGGATTCTTCGACCATATGCTCGAACAAATAGCCAAACACGGCAGCATGGATTTAGAGATAGAGGCCCAAGGTGACCTGCATGTAGATGAGCATCACACGATAGAAGACACTGCCATTGTATTAGGCGAATGTCTGTTGAAAGCATTGGGAGACAAACGTGGTATTGAGCGGTATGGATACACCCTGCCCATGGATGATTGCTTATGCAGCGTAGCCTTGGATTTCGGCGGACGGCCATGGCTGGTATGGGATGCCACCTTCAACCGTGAGAGAATCGGTGAAATGCCTACAGAGATGTTTCTCCATTTCTTCAAGAGCCTGAGTGATGCGGCACGAATGAACCTGAACATTAAAGCAGAAGGTGAAAATGAGCATCACAAAATAGAGGGTATCTTCAAGGCACTGGCAAGAGCATTGAAAATGGCTGTGCGTCGCGATATCGAGCACTACCAATTGCCCTCGAGTAAAGGAACATTGTAAGGTTTGCAGCGAGAACACCACATCAAGTATATGAGGGTTATCCAAGGGCGGGAATGTGCCCGCCCCTACCCTATGACATTATAATCTAATCAGAGATTAGGTGCAACATAGCTCCCTCGAACCAGCAAGACATCTGCTCAAAAATAAAACTGTTATCATCATAATGATAATGACCGATTGAGGGTAAGCGTAGGCCACAACATTTTTTAGGAGTTTATTTGGAGAATTCCTTTTTTTACCGTATTTTTGCGGTGTAAACCCATACTATTAAGCAATCTAACCATTCACTAAAACCATAACCAAACATGAAAAAAAGTTTCTTTTTCAGTGTATTGACCGCACTTTTGATGTTGTATTCAAACAACATACAAGCTCAGATAGAAGGCGTGAACCCCGAAGACGAAGCCATCAAACAGTTGAAGAAAGATGCAGAGGCGGGCGACCGCACCGCACAATTCAACTTAGGTAACCGTTACCATGACGGGATTGGTGTGAGCCAAAACTACAAGAAGGCGGTGCAATGGTATGAGAAATCGGCCGCCCAGGGGTTTGTCTATGCGCAATATAATCTTGGCATCGCCTATCAGAAAGGTGAAGGCATGAAAAAAGACCCTGTAGAAGCCGCCAAATGGTTTGAATTGGCTGCAGAACAAGATTACCCCAACGCCCAACTGAATCTGGGCAACGCATACTTTTATGGCAATGGCGTAGAAAAAGACTTGGAAAAAGCCGCCTATTGGTATACTAAAGCCTCGGAAAACGGTGTGACGAGCGGCTCGCTGAATTTAGCCAACGCCTATTATTTCGGCAACGGAGTGGCACAGAACTACAAGCATGCTTTCCGGTTGTATCAAGTATGCGCAGAGAAGAATCATCCCACGGCACTATTGATGATTGGCAGTTGCTATGAAGAGGGGCACGGGGTAAATCAAGACTTTTCAAAGGCATTTGAATATTATCAAAAAGCCGCCACTAATGGCCAGACCTCAGCCTACAACAACATGGGCCGCATGCTGATTGAGGGAAAAGGCGTGGAACAAGACATCGACGCCGGTTTACAATGCTATCAGGTGGCCATCGAATCGGGCAACCTGGAATCCCTTTACAACCTGGCGATTTTATACTATGAAGGTAAAGGAGTGGCAAAAGACCGCAAAAAAGCGAAGAAACTGATGAAACAAGCAGCCGACAAGGGATTGGTCAACGCCCAGTATTTCTTGAAACACAACAATTTCTGACCTCGGGAGTAACCAGCCTATCGGATTAACACATGAGATTAAGGAAGAAGCGTAAATCGTCAGCCACAGACGAATCAGTTCAGGAATTATCACTCTTCGGCCAGGAAGAATGGACTGAAGAAGAAGAAGAAGAAGAGAAACCGGCAGAGAAAAAAACGTCGGCATTAGACGATATGTGCTGGGCTGTGACTTATCTGCGCACTCTCGATGACATCAACAGCACTCGTGTCATCGCGATGGAGACATCGATGATCGTCCAGTCACAATGGACTGCAGACCAAATATATGTGCTTCAATCATTACAAGGAAGCAGATTGGAAGGACGAAAAGTGGCAGCCCTCTGTTACGCCAGTTTCATGCAAGCCTTTCCCAACATGATAGACCATCTGGATTTGGATTATTTCGATGTTTATCAAGCGGCACTGGCAACGATAGGATCATAATGCCTTTACACCGACCAAAGGAGACTTTCGAATTTACCACTCATTTCAACAGAAAAGAATCAATCGATCGCCATACAACAGAGGGGAGCACGCGGTGCTCCCCTCTGTTGATTATGTGAATCTAAGATTACTTGGCATATGCGACAGACCGAGTCTCACGGATAACAGTGATTTTCACCTGTCCGGGGTAGGTCATTTCCGTTTGAATCTTATTGGCGATTTCACCAGAGAGTGCCTCTGTCTGCTTGT
Organism: uncultured Prevotellaceae bacterium; assembly: GCA_946403615.1. Lineage (GTDB taxonomy): Bacteria > Bacteroidota > Bacteroidia > Bacteroidales > Bacteroidaceae > Prevotella. Next base: position 7,846 of record CAMJAO010000026.1, on the reverse strand, counting down.
CGTCCATCTTATCCGCACCGACAATAACGCGGAGTTCACGACCAGCCTGAATTGCATACGTTTTGGTCACTCCTGGATAACTCATGGCAATAGCCTCGAGGTCATTCAGACGTTTGATATAAGCTTCTACAATTTCACGGCGTGCACCTGGACGTGCGCCAGAAATAGCATCACAAACCTGCACGATAGGAGCCAGCAACGTGTTCATTTCCATTTCATCGTGGTGGGCACCGATCGCATTGCAAATATCGGGTTTCTCCTTAAATTTCTCAGCGATTTTCGCGCCATAGAGAGCATGGGGCAATTCACTCTCTTCATCGGGTACTTTACCTATATCATGAAGCAATCCGGCACGCTTAGCCTTTTTGGGATTGAGTCCGAGTTCGGAAGCCATGACTGCACAGAGATTGGCAGTTTCGCGTGCATGCTGTAAAAGATTCTGTCCGTATGATGAACGGTATTTCATCTTGCCGATAATGCGTATGAGTTCGGGGTGTAATCCATGAATACCGAGGTCGATGGCCGTGCGCTTTCCAGTTTCAATGACCTCATTTTCGATTTGTTTTTTAACCTTTGCCACCACTTCCTCGATACGGGCGGGGTGTATACGTCCGTCAGCCACCAACTGATGAAGAGCCAGACGGCAGACCTCACGTCTGATGGGATCGAAAGCTGAGATGACAATAGCCTCGGGAGTGTCGTCAACGACGATTTCCACTCCTGCAGCAGCCTCCAGAGCACGTATATTACGGCCTTCACGTCCGATAATACGTCCCTTAACCTCATCATTGTCTATGTGGAAGATACTGACAGAGTTTTCTATAGCCGTTTCTGTCGCTACACGTTGAATGGTCTGTATAACAATCTTTTTAGCCTGAGCATTAGCATTGAGTTTTGCCTCATCCATGATTTCATTGACATAGGAAGCGGCATCTGTGCGAGCCTCATCTTTAAGGCTTTCAACGAGTCTAAGTTTTGCTTCTTCAGCACTCAATCCGGAGAGTTCTTCAAGTTTCTCCCTCTCTTTGAGTTGCATTTTCTCTAACTCTTCCTCTTTTTTGGCGATTAGTTTCTTTTCGTTATCGATTCTCTGCTGCGCCTGTTCCACCTCTTGTTTTCTCCGTCCAAGCTCCTCCTGACGTTGATTAAGTGAGATTTCGCGCTGTTTGAGTCTGTTTTCTCCTTGTTGGATTTTCTGGTTCCGCTGTTGAACCTCTTTTTCAAGTTCAGCCTTTTTGTTTAGGAATTTTTCCTTGATTTGGAGTTCCTTTTTTTCTTTTATGACTTCTGCTTCTTTTTCAGCAGCGGCTATACTCTCATTATATCTTCCTTTTAATACATATCGGAAAATCATGTATCCAACCAAGCCGCCAATCACAAGGCTGGCGACCGCAACGATGATAGATATAATTATAGGCATGTTATTAAAAAAGTATTATATAGATATGATAAAATCCTGTTACCGTTCACTTCTCCTCGTTCTTTAATGCGTCTTCGATTTCTGAAGTGAGCCGTACCAGGATTTCACCCATATCCTTTAGGTCATCCGATTTTGCATGTTCGCGTTGATACATCATTGCAATGTCCACCAACACCATATAGAGCATCATTTGGTCATTGACTTTACTATGCTTAGAAGCGTTAGCATAGAAATTGACCTTGTCGCTCACAAGTTTGGCGGCATTACGATACATCTCCTCTTCATCCACAGAAATGGTGATGGGGAGTTGTTGGTTATAAACATGCAGTATAATACGTCTTTTCTCTCTTTCTTCAGGCATCGCTCACGTTATTTTTCACTCAGGAGAGTGATACATTTGTTGACGTCTCTAATCAGCCTTGACAATCGGACCTTGGCTTTATCCATGTCGCCATCGGTAATTTCGATCATCTTAGCCATTTTGAGCGAATTATAGTCGTATTCAGCCTGTCTCAGTTTGGCATTCAATTCACCTATTAACTGCTCTTTTTGGCGTATAGTATCCTGCAGTTTTTTATTCTCCTGACGCACCTCATTATAGTGAAGTATCATCTGGCGAACTCTGGTGGTGAATAATATGATGCGTTTGTCCTCGGCAGGCATAACTAACAATTTGAGTGCAAAGTTAGTTGAATAATTTCAATTAACCAAAGATTCAACTCTTTTTTTGCTCATCGGCCTTTGGTTTGGGCTCTTTTTTAGCAAGCATAATAACTTGATATGCGAAATCGGTGATCCATTTCTGCGAGAACCCCAAACGATTGTTATATTGTCTGATATTGAGCACGGTTTTGACCACGCCGGCATCTTTGTAATCGTTTTTATTAAAGATGTCGTTGACGGTTTTTTCCGTCATGGCATAGATTGACTTCTTAAAGAAAGAAGGCATTCTGAGTTTGAATTTCATCAAGTTGCCCATCAACATTAGCACATCTTGAGAAAACCCTTGGAACTGCACCATATAAGGTTGAACATCTTGCAATTTTCTGCAGTTCTTTTTCAAACTTTGGTCAATTTCTTTCAGGAAGTAATCATCAGTATTGTAAATTTCTTTCATCATTTTTTTACACTGACTTTTTTCCCCGACGCCCAATTTATTATTGACAGTAGGCACCTTGAGTGTCATCTTAAACGTGCGCAAATCTGGCAATGCAGCAAGATTGGTAATACCAAGATTTACTGCAAGCGAAGCCTGAAAATAGACTCTAATGAGAGTCATATAGTCTTCCATTCCGCCTATCTTTGTCTCTTGCGACTTTTTCCTGAACAGTTTTGAGAATATTCCCATAATTAGTAAAAGTTTTTTATCAAATAAAACACCATGAAATACACGGCGGTTGCAAAATTACAACAAAAAATGTTAATAGCAAAATAAAAGTCTGAAAAAAGAGGAAGCGTCCTATTTCATGGTTATTCGAATAAACAGTACAATGAAATCTTGTTAGTTATTTTCATCTCATAGCCTAGTCATAATTAAGGATTCGAAACGCAAAAAACATGGACAATGAGCCAGAAATCCGAAATGAACCGACAGAAAAACTTATTATTTAATAAAAAACCGCATTTTTTCCCACAATTTGTGTAGAAGTTCGTGAAATCTTTGTAATTTTGCAGAGATTTTCTGAACACATAGAAATTATCACGATGAAAACGACATCGAGCGGCAGTAATTTGATCAGGAATTTGGTGATATTAGGCGATTTCATATTGCTTAATATCTTGCTTATTCTTTTTAAGCATATTGCCCCTGATATACTTCCGAACTTCTTTGAGACGGCCCCTAAGACCGAGTTGTTCGTCGCGAATATTTCATTGGTAGTATCCGAGTATTTTTTCCACACAATAATCCACGAACGTCGCAATTCGTTCGAATCTGTGATGTTGCGTGTGCTCAAATTGTGCGTCTTCCAAGCCGTACTGTTTTTCACCTTATCACGTATTGTAGGCGGTAGCGGCGGTTTCTTCAAGTTCATCTTCATATACACCCCTGTACTATACTGCTCAATATTGTTTTTACGCATATTTGAGATTTTCATTTTGAGCAAGTATCGTCAGGCTGGCGGAAATACACGGCGTGTGCTTTTTATCGGTCATGACATGGCTAATGTCAACATTTATGAAGATTTGATGATAGATGCTACGACGGGTTATAAGATAATCGGTTATTATGCTGACAGTGATTTTCAAAAATGTCCAGATGCGTTCACTCGCTTAGGGACATTGAGCGATTTACTGGAAAAGATTGACAAGGGAGAGATTGGCGAAAACATCCATGATGTATTCTGCTGTTTGTCGCATGATGCTACTCCCTATATCTCACACATCATTGAATGGTGTGACAAGCATGTGATTCACTTTTTCTACGTTCCTCGTATGGAAGGTAATTACCGCTTGAACTTAAAACCAGAGCGTTTTGGCAACCAGACATTATTCACTAATTTTGTGGAACCTTTGTCTGACCGCACCAACCGTTTTGTCAAACGTTTATTCGACATCGTGGTGAGTTCAATCATCCTTTTGATTCTACTTCCATTCATACCTATCATTGCCCTCATCATTAAGAGTCAAAGCCCCGGTCCGATCTTTTTCAAACAAGAGCGTACCGGTCTGAACGGCAAAAACTTTATTTGTTATAAATTCCGCTCTATGCATGTCAACAAAGACGCTGACAATTTACAAGCGACACGCAATGACCCGCGTAAGTTCGCGTTCGGCAATTTCATGCGGAAGACCAACATTGACGAATTTCCCCAATTTTTCAATGTGTTAAAGGGAGACATGAGCATTGTAGGCCCACGTCCTCACATGTTGAAACATACAGAAGTGTATTCAGGCTTAATCAGCAAATACATGGTACGCCATTTTTCCAAGCCAGGTATAACAGGTTGGGCTCAAGTGACGGGTTACCGTGGCGAAACCGAAGAATTGTGGCAGATGGAAGAACGCGTACGTCGTGACATTTGGTATATAGAGAACTGGTCGTTCTGGCTTGACGTAAAGATTATGTTCATGACGGCCTGGTCGATTATCAAACCAGACAAGAAAGCATATTAACGAGAGATGAAAGGAATTGTTTTAGCAGGTGGTTCAGGAACCCGCCTATATCCAATTACAAAAGGTATCAGCAAGCAATTGATACCCATCTTTGACAAACCGATGATTTATTATCCCGTATCCGTGCTGTTAAAGGCCGGCATCCGGGAGATACTAATCATATCCACCCCATATGACCTGCCCGGTTTCAAGCGTTTATTGGGCGACGGTTCTGAGTTGGGCGTTCATTTTGAGTATGCCGAACAACCCAGTCCCGACGGATTGGCTCAAGCCTTTATCATAGGCGAGGAGTTTATCGGCAACGATGAGGTATGCCTGGTTTTGGGCGACAACATCTTCCATGGCACGGGATTCGGTCCTATGCTTCGTGAGAGTGTGGCTCGCGCAGAGAAAGGCTTAGCTACCGTATTCGGTTATTATGTGACCGACCCGGAACGTTATGGTGTAGTGGAATTTGATGCAGACGGTAAATGTGTAAGTATCGAGGAGAAGCCCCAGAATCCCAAAAGCAATTATGCTGTTGTGGGACTCTATTTTTACCCGAATGATGTGGTGGACATAGCCAAGCATATCAAGCCGAGCGCACGTGGCGAACTTGAGATAACGACAGTGAACCAGGAGTTTTTGAAGAAAGGCAAATTGTGTGTGGAACATCTTGAGCGTGGTTTTGCCTGGTTAGACACCGGCACTCATGACAGTCTGTCAGAAGCCAGTACATTTATTGAGGTAATAGAAAAGCGCCAAGGCCTGAAAGTAGCATGCATAGAAGAGATTGCCTACCGAAGGGGTTGGATAAGCAAAGAGCAATTGTTACAACTGGCAGAGCCGATGAAAAAGAATGATTACGGACGTTATCTCATCCGCTTGGCAACTGAAGAATAAGACAACATTATATAATTTAGACATTAGTCAAGAAAAATAATTATCATCATAAAAAATGGAAGAAAACAAGAATTTAGCACAAGAAAACGTTGCCCAAGAATCGGGCAAGTCGATGTTCAACTTTCAAGCAATTTATCGTCTGTTGATATTGAACTGGAAGTGGTTCATCCTCTCACTTCTCATCTGCTTAGGCTTGGCTGCCCTCTATCTTCGATACACGACGCCTCTATATCAGGCGTCAGCCAAGTTCTTAATCAAGCAGGAACAAGGTTCCCGCCGTAGTTCTATAAGTTCAGCGGTAATGGGTGTGGTATCTAATGCTGAAGGCATAGACAACGAATTGGAGATTATGTCATCTCACTCCATTGCTACGCAAGCCGTCCGCGATTTGAAGCTTTACACCTCTTATACCCTTGAAGGTCGTGTCAAAGACAAGACCATGTACAAGAGCCAGCCTGTGACTGTAGATATTGACCCTGAGCATTTGGAGACCCTACCCAGACCAATCAACTTGACTATCACTAAAGAAGGAGCGAATTATAAAGTTGAGGGAACATATTACAGCGTATCGAACGACAGTTTAGGAGTCTCCGGTCCGTACGAGCTGAATAAATCATTCACATCTTTGCCTCAAACATTCCGCACAAGCGCTGGTGACATCACCTTCTCAGAAGGATATGGTCATTTGGGTGAAGGCGCAAAGATGTTTGTCAACATCAATACGCCATATAATGCTGCTTATAAATACCGCGGTGCGTTATCAGTGGCTCCGACATCACGTTCTACTACGATTATCCGCATGACGATGACCGACGAAATACCTGAGCGTGCGAAAGACTATCTCAGACAGCTGGCTGTCTGTTACAACCGTGACGCTAATGAGGACAAGGACATTGTGGCTCACAGAACAGAGGAATTCATCAACGACCGTCTGGAGAAGATCAATGCCGAACTGGGTGAGACCGAAGGCCAGTTGGAAGATTACAAACGCCGTCACCACATGACGACTCTGTCGGCAAGTGCCGGTCAAGCCATGGGTAACGCCAATGAATATGAACAACGTCTAGCTGATGCCAACACACAAGTGGCTTTGCTGAACAGCATCAGTGACTACATGAACGAGCCTTCGAACAAATATCAGACTCTGCCCTCGAATGTGGGTTTGCAGGATGGTACGGCATCGACACTGATTAACCGTTACAATGAAATCGTATTGCAGCGCAACCGTCTGTTGCAGACTGCATCTGAGGAGAGCCCCTCTGTGGTACCTCTGACCGCACAACTTGACGACTTGAGCACCAGTATACGTCGTGCTATGTCGCAAAGCCGTAAAAACATGGAGATTCGCCGTAACAGCATCAGTCAACAGTACAACAAATACTCCGGACAGATATCCGCTACACCTGAGCAGGAACGTATGTTGAATCAAATCGGCCGCCAGCAGGAAGTACGTTCAGGTCTTTACCTGATGCTGCTTCAGAAACGTGAGGAAAACTCCATCTCATTGGCAGCCACCGCAGACAAGGGTAAACTGATTGACGAGCCTCAGAGCGGTGCCAAGGTCAGTCCGCAGTCGACAACCATCATGGGTACAGCCGCACTGATCGGCCTCATTATCCCAGCCTTGTTCCTGTTCCTGATAGAATTCTTCAGATACAAGATTGAAGGTCATGAAGATGTGGCTAAGCTGACCGACCTGCCTATTATCGCCGACGTAGCCGTAGCAAACGAGACTGCGAAAACAAAGGCTGACATCGTGGTACATGAGAACCAGAACAACCAGATGGAGGAAATCTTCCGATCCATGCGTACAAACCTGCAGTTTACGATGAAGGAAGGCGAGAAGGTCATTATGTTTACTTCAACGACCTCAGGTGAAGGTAAAACCTTCAATGCTGCCAACCTGGCAATGAGTTTCGCTTTGCTCGACAAGAAAGTCATCCTGGTGGGTCTGGATATCCGTAAGCCCCGTTTGGCAGAGTTGTTCGAGATAGACGACCACAAGCATGGTATCACACCTTTGTTGGCACATACAAATCCGACCATAGAAGATGTGAAAGCTCAGATTCTGCCTTCCGGTATTAACCAGAACCTAGACTTGCTGCTGGCCGGTCCGATACCTCCAAACCCGACTGAGTTGATTTCCCGTGAGAGCCTGAACATCGTGATAGACCACCTGAAAGAGATGTATGACTTCATTTTGATAGATACCGCTCCTGTGGGTCTTGTTACCGATACGCTTCAGATTGGCCGTGTTGCCGACGCCACTGTCTATATGTGCCGCGCCGACTATACACCGAAGTCAAGTTTCGACCTGATCAACAGCCTGTCTCAAGAAAAGAAATTGCCTAACATGAGTATTGCCATCAACGGTATCGACATGTCGAAGAAGAAGTATGGCTACTATTATGGTTATGGCAAGTACGGCAA
>CAMJAO010000025.1 GCA_946403615.1 uncultured Prevotellaceae bacterium | reverse complement strand
TGAAAGGGCGTGGAACAAAGAATAGGAGCAAGAGAAGACTCATGTAAAAGAGTTATTCTCCCCTCTTAATTAAAATATAAGAGATTCATGGATTACAAAAATATGAAATTCAAGATGGCGACAGGGTGCGACCGCGGACTCTGCCGCCGCGGCGTTGGCCGACAGGACAAGCAGTTGAACACTTACGACTGGTTGGCCGATGTGCCGGGCAATGCCGAAAGCACCGACCTGGTGGAAGTGCAATTTAAGAATACCCGCAAAGGCTATTACCACAATGTCAACGGGCTGGACCTGAAAAAAGGCGACATCGTGGCGGTGGAAGCCAATCCCGGACACGATATCGGCGTGGTGACACTCACCGGTCAACTGGTGAAACTGCAAATCAAGAAGGCCAATCTGAAATCTGCCGACGACATACGGCGCATTTACCGCCTCGCCAAGCAGGTGGATATGGACAAGTACGAAGAGGCGAAATCGCGCGAGCACGACACGATGATACAGAGCCGACAGATAGCCAAAGACCTCGGTCTGCAAATGAAGATCGGCGATGTGGAGTATCAGGGCGACGGTAATAAAGCCATCTTCTACTATATCGCCGACGAGCGCGTGGATTTCCGCCAACTCATCAAGGTGTTGGCAGACACCTTCCACGTGCGCATTGAGATGAAGCAAATCGGTGCCCGACAAGAGGCTGGCCGCATAGGCGGAACAGGTCCCTGCGGACGTGAATTGTGCTGTGCCACATGGATGAAGAATTTCGTCAGTGTGAGCACCAATGCCGCCCGGTTCCAAGATATCTCGCTCAGTCCGCAGAAACTGGCCGGCATGTGCGCCAAGCTGAAATGCTGCCTCAACTACGAGGTGGACAATTACATCGAGGCCGGGAAGAGCATGCCTCCGCGCGACGCTGTGCTGCAAACGGCCGATAATGACTATTTCCCCTTCAAGGTGGATATTCTGGCCGGACTCATCACCTACTCTACAGCTAAAGGCATGGCTGCCAATATCGAGACCATCACAGCGGCTAGAGCACATGAAATCATCGAGATGAACAAACGCGGCGAGAAACCGCTTTCACTGACCGACGATGACGAGAACCACGAGAACGACCGTCCCATCGACTTGCTGGAAAGCGAAAGCATCACCCGGTTTGACAAAAACAAGAAAAAGAAGAAAAAACGCAAGGCCGCCCCTCAAAACAACAAGCCCATGAGCAATGAACAGGTGGCCAACAACCCCAAAAACCAAGGCGTACCCCGCCAGATGAACAAGCGGAAGCGTCCACAAGGCGAACAACCGGAGTAATTGCTTTTTCTTGAGATGAGCAAGCGGAAACACTATCTACACACCCTTTTCATGCCACTGCTGTTGTGTCTGTGCATCACGGCAGTGGCATGCCATCCTTATACACAGTATGACGAATACCGGCATACCGACGCCACAGGGTGGGACCGCGACAGTCTCCTCACCTTCGACGTGCCCGCCATCGAACAAGACGGCACCTATATCGAAGAACTGAACATCCGCACAGACAACAACTACCCTTTCCGTCAACTCTCATTGACCATTGACCAACAGGTACTTCCCTCCGGCAAACATATCATCGACACTTTAGACTTAGATATCTATGACAATGAAGGCGATGCCGCCGGAAAGGGTTTTTCCATCTACCAAAACCAATTGATTTTCAAATTTATCTCACTCCACAAGGGTGATTCCCTCCACATCAATGTAGGCCACAACATGCGGCGCCACAGCATTCCCGGCATCAACGATGTGGGTATAAAACTGGATCATAGAGAAAAATAAGGTTTGAGATTTGAGATTTGAGGTTTGAGATTTTAAAATACAGTTAGAACACTAAACACTAAACCTTAAACACTAAACCTTACCATTACTCCTTCACTAACTCCTTTCTGCCGGCGTCGATGCGGAGGAAGATAAACAACAGGATTGTGAAGCCCCATAGCGACGAGCCGCCATAACTGAAGAATGGCAAAGGGATGCCAATGACAGGCGTGAGACCAAGCACCATGCCCACATTGACAAACACATGGAAGAAGAAAATTCCGAGCACGCAATAGCCATACACTCGCCCGAACTTAAACGGTTGTCGTTCAGCCAGATAGATAATCCTTAAAATCAGCAGTAAGAACAATATCAGTACCGCCGAGGAGCCTAAGAAGCCTTCCTCCTCACCCACCGTGCAGAAGATGAAGTCAGTATCCTGCTCAGGCACGAACTTCAATTTCGTCTGCGTGCCATTGAGGAAGCCCTTACCAGCCAAACCGCCTGAACCGATGGCTATCTCACTCTGGTGCACGTTGTATCCCGCACCCGAGATATCCTCGTCCAAACCCAGCAGAACATTGATACGCGCGCGCTGGTGGGCTCCCATCACCTGATTGAGCACATAACTGGCCGAATAGAAAAAGATGATGCTGCCCAGCGAAAACAGTGCTATATACAGGTAATTGCGTACGCGCGAGCCCAATCCCTGATACATGAGGAATCCTATCAGCGCCGCACAGATAACCAATTGTACCCACACCACATCGAACGGTATGACATAGACCGAGAACAACAGGAATCCGAACGTGACCGTAAGTATATAACTCAAGATGCCCAGTGCTTTGCGCTTGTCATTGCAATAGACATAGACCATGGCAGAAGTGAATATCTGCACCAACAAAAGCACGACAAACTTACCCACCGACGTGGGCGTATTGAGGAGTTGCAACTGTTCATAGCGGATGCCCAAGACGAAATAGACGACCATGGCCACCCCCGCAAACAAGATGCTACCCGGCATTCCCTCACGATAGAACATAAGGAAGAACGACAGGTAGACCAAGGCTGAACCCGTCTCTTTCTGCCCGATAATCAGCATCATGGGGAACAGCACAATGGCACATGCCGAGATGAAATTGCGCATGTTCTGCATACTGAAGCCGTAGGCGCTCATGTATTTGCTGATGGCCAAGGCGGTGGCGAACTTGGCAAACTCGGCTGGCTGCAATCGCAATGGGCCCATCACCAGCCACGAACGCGAACCTTTGATTTCATGCGGATTGAAGATGGTACCGAACAGCAGCACCAGCATGACACCGTAAATCACATAGGCAAACGTGTCGTAGTAACGATTGTCGAGCAACAAAATGACCAGTCCCAGCACCAGTGACGTGCCTATCCACACTATCTGCATACCCGAGCGTGTTTCGAGACTGAACAGATCGGGATTCTCAAAACTATACGACGCGCCGCAGACACTGAGCCAGCCAAAAGCCAGCAGTGCCACATAGATAGCCACTGTCCACCAGTCGAGCGAGCGTATCACACTTGAGCCTTTATCGGTCTGCTTTGCCATAGTTGATATGATTACGTTGGATACTTGCCGCCTGTGCCTCAGACGATGACGACAACTTTCCCTTGATATACTGTTCCATCATCAGCGCGCCGATAGGCACACCGAACGTGGCGCCGAAACCGCCGTTCTCCACATAGACGGCGATGGCAATCTTCGGATCCTCCATCGGTGCGAATCCCATGAAAGCACTGTGGTCGCGTCCTCTGTTCTGCGCCGTACCGGTCTTTCCGCACACCGCATAGTCAGAACGGTTGGCACGACGGCAAGTACCGGCCTGCACAGCCCTGCGCATACCCTGAACCACCAGTTCGTAGGCACTGCGGGGCGCTTTCGTGTAGTGCTTGACGGTATAAAGAGAATCCAAAGGCGTGTCCTCAATCTCTTTCACCACATGAGGCGTGATGTAATAGCCACGGTTGGCGATGGTGGCACCCAGATTGGCTATTTGCAACGGGGTAAGCGTCACCTCACCCTGTCCGATGGCGATACTGATGACACCGAGCGCGTTCCACCCGTTTTTGAAAGCATTGTCGTAGAAATCGCCGTTAGGAATCATACCTCGCGCCTCGCCGGGCAAATCCACGCCCAGTTTATAACCGAAACCCATGCTCACCATATAGTCGCGCCACACATTCATCGCATTCGACACGCCGTTGTATTTTTTGTTGGTCAGCATGTGATACAATCCCCAACAGAAATAACCATTGCAAGATGTGCCGATGGCAGGTATCAGGCTGAGGGGCGAGCCGTGGCCGTGACATCCCACACGCATACCCGAATAGACAAATCCGCGGTGGCAGGGATAGTTGGTGGCCTCGGTGATGATATCCTCGCTGAGGAACGTGAGCGCCTGCGAGGTTTTGAATGTCGAGCCCGGCGGATAAGTACCCATGATGGCACGGTTGAGCAACGGTTTCATCGGGTCGCGACTCAATGCCAAGTGGTTCTTTCCGCGCTGGCGGCCAATCATCATGTGCGGGTCGTACGAAGGACTTGACACCAGGCACAATATCTCGCCCGTGGAAGGCTCAATGGCCACGATGCTGCCCAGTTTGCCCTCCATGAGACGCTCGCCGAGGCTCTGCAAGTCTATATCGATGCTCAACGTCAGGTTTTTGCCCGGCGTGGGCTGCGTGTCATATTCCCCGTTTTGGTAGTTGCCCTGTATGCGGCCGCGCGAGTCGCGCAAGAGCACCTGCACACCTTTCTTGCCGCGCAAGAAGGTCTCGTAGGAACTCTCCACCCCCACCTTGCCGATATAATCGCCAGGCTGGTAGTAATCGTCCTTCTTGATGTCAGCTGGCGACACTTCTGCCACATCGCCCAACACCAGCGCCGCATTGGGATATTCATATTGGCGTACACTTCGTTTCTGGATGTAAAAACCCGGGAAACGGTGCGATTTCTCGTAAAAAAGGCTGAACTCCTGATCGGACAGTTGCGAGATGAACACCTGTTGCGTGTAAGGCGAATAACCCGGGTTTTTCGAACGGTCTTTGATGTCGCTCATACGCCGTTCGAAATAGTCGGGTGTGATGTCGAGCGTACGACAGAACTCCAACGTATCGAGCACTTGGAGCGAATCTTGTTGGCTGCCCACCTCGTTCATCACCACCATGATGTCGTATGAGGGCTTATTATACACCAACAGTTTGCCGTTTCGGTCAGAGATGATGCCTCGCGACGGATATTCCACCTTCTTCAGAAAAGCGTTGCTGTCAGCGTTTTTCTTGTAGTCGGGGCTCATAATCTGGAGATAGAACAAGCGGATGATGTACATCACCACTACGGCAATGGCCACACCACCTATCACCCAACGTCGTTTGTCAAGTTCATACTCTTTCATTCTTTTTTCCTCTCATTCATCATTTAGTCCAGCTTATCATTTTTGTCGTATTAGAAGTTTTGATCCTTGCTCAACCGCAAGGCTTCATTCTTTGCGTTTCTGTGCCATCTCCAGCAGCATGATGAGCAATATCGTGAGCACACTGCTGCCGACGATGCGCTCTATCCACTGCATCCAATTGAAGAAGGCAAACATCTCCAATGTGTAAAACGCCACACAATAGATCACAGTGGAGATGGTGACGTAATAGAAATATTTGAGACGGCCGAGTTCCGCCACAGAAGGACGGGCATCTTCCGCCAACTCACGCGTGACGAACAAATCGAGCAACACGGGTTGTATCATGCCCAACAGCGTCATCGAACATGCCCCCACGCCAGGTGTATTCTGGAAGGTATCCATCAACAATCCGAGCACGAACGACTCTACGATGATTGCCCATCGGGGGTAATTACGACGCATCTTCAGCACAAAGAAGATATACAGCAGCGGTGTGGCCACGCCGTACAACGAGATGTGATTGAGCACAAACACTTGCACCAATCCCAAAGCGAGAAAACTTAACAGATGTTTCAGATAACTAAAATCCATGCTACTGCCCTCCCCTGTTACTTTTTCACTTCTAGGGCTTCCAAAGCCTTCTCTTCCAACTCTGCCTGCTCGTTTTGCCTACGGGCATAGCGTATGACACACACATTGCGCAACTGCGCATAATCCGTCGTCAGATTCACTTTCAAACGATATGACAATCCGTCGCGAGAGTCAAGTTGCTCCGTCACCACACCCACCATCAGCCCTGCGGGAAAGACAGTGGAATAGCCGCTGGTAACGATGGTGTCGCCCGTCTCGAACTTCGCATGACGGGGCACATCATCCACGTATGCCACATTGCTCGGGCCTCCATTCCAGTGGAGATAACCGAAATAGCCTCTGCCCCGAATGGCGCAACTGATGTTTGATTTCTCGTTGAGCACCGGTATCACCACTGAATAATGGGCAGAAGTCATATAGACAATACCCACCACGCCAGTGCCGCAGGCCACACCCATGTCGGGCATCACGCCGTCGGCCTCGCCTTTGTCTATCGTCATCAAGTTGTTGGGTTTGTGCACCGAGTTTCCTATCACTTTGGCGGCAATGGTCTGTAGCGAGTCGATTTCCAAACCGCGCCGCACTTGGCCTGTGGTGTCAGCACGCTCCAGTTCTTCCAGTCGGGTACGCAGCGCGTTCACCTCCTGCTCCAACTGTAAGTTGCGCACAGTCAGGTCCTCATTCTCGCCACGCATGTGGAAGAAAGCGCCCACCCAAGCGTCGGCCTCCATCACCTTGCCTGTGATGGCGTTGGCTGATGAGGACCACACACTTGCATGGTAACTGCTGTACTGAAACAGCAGCACCAATCCCACCACCTCTAATAAAATGAATACGAACCAGTGGTTATGCCGTGAGAGAAACTCTAATAGATTGCGCACCGCCCAGAAATTTATAAAGGCTGGCTCTACCCGTTAACACGCGTGAGGCCAGCCTGTGTCGTTTATCTCATGAGGAACGAGAAGCGGTCAACATTCTTCAATGCCACACCCGCACCTTTTGCCACGCTGTGCAACGGGTCTTCTGCGATATGGAAGGGGATGTTGATTTTGTCGTGCAGACGTTTGTCGAGTCCCCTCAACAATGCACCGCCTCCGGTGAGATAGATACCGTTGTGGACGATATCGGCATACAACTCAGGGGGTGTCTGTTCCAATGCTGACAGCACCGCATTTTCAATCTTGGCGATGGTCTTGTCCAGACAGTGGGCAATCTCCTGATAACACACAGGCACCTCCATGGGCAGAGCCGTGATACGGTTAGGACCGTGCACGATATAGTCTTCGGGGGTCTCATCGCCCAGGTCGGTCAATGCGCTGCCCACGTGTATCTTGATACGCTCGGCCATACGCTCAGACACCTTCACATTGTGCTGGCGGCTCATGTACTCCTGAATGTCGGCAGTCAAATCGTCGCCGGCAGTACGGATGGAGTTGTTCGACACAATACCGCCCAGTGAAATGACGGCAATTTCAGTGGAACCGCCACCTATGTCGACAATCATGTTGCCCTCGGGAGCCTCGACGTCGATACCGATACCGATAGCGGCGGCCATCGGTTCAAATATCAGATACACATCGCGGCCGTCGGCATGTTCGGCAGAGTCGCGCACAGCGCGCAATTCCACCTCGGAAGCGCCAGAAGGCACACCGATGACCATACGCAGTGAAGGCGAGAACAGACGGCTACCGGAGTGTACCATCTTGATCAGTCCGCGCATCATCTGCTCACAGGCTGTAAAGTCGGCTATCACACCATCGCGCAGCGGACGGATAGTTCGTATATTGTCATGCGTCTTCTCATACATCAGTTTGGCTTTCTCGCCCACGGCTATCATCTTGTCTGTCCGTCGGTCGAGCGCCACCACAGATGGCTCGTCCACCACTATCTTATCATCGCTGATGATAATGGTATTGGCGGTACCCAAGTCCATCGCTATTTCTTGTATAAAAGAAAAGAATCCCATCTTAAGTGATTTGTGAAAAGTAATAAGTGAAAAATCGGGAGTGGAGGGAGGAAGTGGAGGAGTAAAAGAGTGGAGACAATAGCCCTCAAATAGTGAAGTATTCTCTAACCTCCGACCTCTAACCTCTAGTCTCTAAAGACCAGCGAAATACCCGTGAATGGCGGTGTCGTAGTGTGAACTGACGCCAAAGGCGCGAGTAGCGAACATACGACGGTCGGCCAGGTTGGTGTATGCGCCTTTTTCCTTGAGGATGTCGAGCAGCACGCAATATTCGGCTTTGCTCGGCACGATGACCACATCATTGAAGTTTTTGGCACCGGCACGGATAAGTGAAATGCCGCCTATATCGATTTTCTCAATGATGTCAGCCTCAGAAGCGCCACTAGCCACGGTATCCTCAAAGGGATAAAGGTCGACGATGACGAGATCAATCTCGGGAATCTCGTATTGTGCCATCTGCTCACGGTCAGACTCCAAGTCACGGCGACCCAGAATGCCACCGAACACTTTAGGATGAAGTGTCTTGACACGTCCGCCGAGAATCGACGGATAGGTGGTCACACTCTCCACCGTTTGGCATTCATAACCCAACGACTCGATAAATTTCTGTGTACCTCCAGTAGAAAGGAATTTTACCCCTTCTTCATTCAATTTTTTCAGCAACTCGTCCAATCCGTCTTTGTGAAAAACGGAGATAAGTGCGGTTTTTATTTGTTTTTTGTCAGTCATAAATATGTCACTTGGAAAATTGTTGCAAAGTTACTTTAATTCGCGTGCAAAACAAAAGATTTTTCAAACTCTTTTTCCTTAATAAAGTTAAAATAAAAAAACATTGACCTAAATCAAAAAAAAGATTGTATGTTTTCTCTTATCCCAACCATGCCATGAACGGATAATTAAACTTTTTTATTTTGAAACCGTCTAAATTACAAAAAAATCCTCATCACATGTAGGTATTTCGAAATAAAGATGTATCTTTGCACCAACAAAATGTAGGTATTACCTGCATCATACATGAAAAAAATTTAACATTGTTAAACCAATAAAAATTTATAAAGAATTATGGCATACGTAATTGGTGACGACTGTATCGCTTGCGGTACCTGTATCGATGAATGCCCCGTTGGAGCAATCTCCGAGGGTGACAAGTATTCAATCAACCCTGATGAGTGCACAGAGTGTGGCACTTGCGCTGACGCTTGCCCGTCAGAGGCTATCAGCCTTCCGTAATGTAATCAATCATCGGAATCATATTGAGGGCGGTCCATCTTCGGGCTGCCCTTTTTGTGTGGGAACTGGGCAAACAAGGCTTATTGGCTGATAGGGTGAATGAGGCCGACGGGGCTGATTCGTCCGGCCTGATTGACGGTCGCAAAGGCGAGGGCAAACCACGAATAAAAACCGCCCGATGCAATAAACCACTTAAAAACTCGTTATTGGTGTATGCGGAGAACGATATTCTGCTTGATGCTGACCCTGCTGTGCGCAGTGCATACAATGGGTCAGACGCGGCGTGTGCAAAACAGGCCTTACACTGATTTGCGCCCGTTCCATTTCGGTGTGTTCGTGGGCACCCACCTGCAAGACGTTGAATTTCTCAATGTCGGACCACAAACTCTCGAGATGGAAGACGGCACTATGTCTGAGCGACTCGTCACCTGCGACCAAGACCGTTGGGATCCGGGGTTCAACGTGGGTGTGTTGGGGGAATTCCGTCTGAGCGAGCATTTCCAGTTCCGCGTGGCACCCGCCATGTATTTCGGCACCCGCCATCTCATGTTCCACAATTTCTCAGAAGAAAAGGAAAAAGAGGAACATCAAGAGTTGAAATCGGCATACATCTCCACCGCCCTGGATTTGATTTTCGCCTCACCGCGCTTCAACAACCACCGTCCTTATGTGATGGTAGGTCTGAACCCGATGATCAACCTCTCGGCCCGCGACAATGACTATCTGAAGCTCAAGGGCACCGACCTGTTTTTTGAAGCGGGTGTAGGTTGTGATTTCTACCTGCCCTTCTTCAAACTCCGTCCCGAGCTCAAATTCATGTTCAGTCTGGGCAATGTCCTTGACCCGAAGCACAGCGAAAAACTGAAGGACAAGAACATGCTGCAATACACCAAATCTGTGAGTGAGGCCAGCACCAAGATGTTTGTTCTGAGTTTTTATTTCGAGTAAAGCCGGCTGGTGAAGTCATGCCGCTACTCACCCCTCAACTTTCATGAGAGCCTTTTTCATTTTCATTTGACCCAGTTTCGAGATTTTGGCCACTTGGTCGTATTCGAAACTGCCAAACCGATTCATGGCGATATCTACCAGCACATCAGGATGATAGAGTTTCGCTGAGAGCACCGCATTTTGTTGAATCATCAGCGAATACATCCTGGTGAGCAACGTGACATAGTTGAGATCAAGATTGCCAGGCAAGAGTTTGCGCAAGACAGCCACCGCCTTCGACACCGCTTTTGGTTTCTGCTGTTCAACGGCTTCACGCAGGCGGAGATGATCGGTATCATACTGGGCACTGACATTGACCGCCACCAACAGGTCATCGCCTGTGCGTGCCACCCTGTTGAGCGGCAGCGGATTCATGATGCCGCCATCCACCATCACCATTCCGTCGCGTTTCACGGGGTCGAAAAACAACGGCAGAGAAATCGACGCGCGTATCGCCTCATAGAGACTACCCTTTCGAAACACCACCTCACGCCCGCTCTCCCAATCGGTAGCCACGGCGCAGAAGGGGATGTCCAAGTCTTCGATTTTGACATCGGGAACGACCTCTTTGAGGGCATCAATAATCTTGACCCCCTTGACCAAATGATTGATACTCAGCGAGAGATCCAGCAACGACAGGATTTTCTTCTTATCAATGCCCATCATCCATTGCTTAAACTCCGCCAGTTTTCCTGCGGCGTACATGCCTCCTACCAGGGCCCCCATACTACATCCGGCAACAGACGTGATATGATAGCCCTGTCCCTCCAATTCATCGATGGCACCGATATGTGCCAGTCCACGTGCTCCGCCACTCGACAAGACGAGCGCCACGTCTTTTTTTTCCTGGTTTGTTGTCATGTCATATAATCTTCCGTAAGTTCCCTAAGCGATGAAGGCATAGGGAACAAAAGAAATATAGTGGGATGCAAAAATACGAAATAAAAACCGATTGGTTGACAAAAAAAGCATTTTTGGCAATAAAAAAGAGCATTATTTAGCAATTACAGTGCACCTGACTGTTTTCTACTTGCCAGAGTGAAACATGATAAAATGTAAGCGGGCGGTCTCTGAATCAATCAGAAGCCGCCCGCCGAACATATTTACCTATTTCTCAAAAATTTCAAACGATACTGTGTGAGTTACTTTCTCTCAATCATGTTGTCACACAGGATGGCTGTAGCCACCATCATGGCACTTACTGCCACAAAAACTGTAATACTCATAACTGTTATCCTTTCTTTACTTTAAGTGAAACATTCTGCCCGCCATCTCGGCGTAAGCGTTCTTTTAAGTTATCCTGCAATCTTTTTACTTTACTGTAACAATTATCTTTTTACCTTTTAAAACCTATTATTCTGCTAAACAATCTTTCTACCAAAGTACTCTGAAACAGGTCCTGATTTTCTCTTTACCTTATTAATATTTTTATCAATCTTTTTCTTTTTGCTATGCTTTCGCTTTCAAAACATCTCTTCAGCACCTGACCTCATGTCCGCTAACATTGGTTTCGACACCCGATGTCTTGTTTTTCTGGTGCAAAAGTAATGCTGTTTCGCAAATCCGACAAGAGTTACGGCACGTTTTCAACACAAAATACCCCCTTTTTTGACCTAAATCAAAAGACTGTGTGCGCACACAACCGAAAAATTGACCATTTTTCGCCTTTTTCGCCCATTATCTGTCAGTGAATCATTCTTTTAGCGAAAACTGATGAAAAACAGCATCGAAAAACATGGGGAAAAAGCATTTTTCTTGCTGACGGCCTCCCTTCGCCGAGACATTAACCGGTAAGGATATCGTTCAAGAACGCGCCCTACTCCACTATGGGATGCGGTGTCATGTGACCGGCAGCCGACAACACCATCGAAGGGAAGAAGAAAAACCGACGCACTGTGATTTTCATCTGCCCCGCCATAACACAGTATGAAAAGATTCTCATAAATGAAATAACATGAGAGAACAGAAGGCTGAATGTAGATAGCGCCCATAAATAGTTTTTGCTAAAAACCGATGGGATTTTGCGAAAAAAATCGTATTTTTGCGGTGATTTTGCAAAATCTCATTTTATAACGCATGAAAAAAACACTTTTGATGATACCCGTGCTGGGTATCGCCATGCTTTGCGGTATGGCCGGTTGCAAGAAAACGGAAGGCGGAAACGCCGAAAAGAACGCCACAGAAACAGCAAGTGACTCCACAACCGCCAAAACCAACGAAGGCGAACCTGCCTTGTATGACAATTATACCAACGAGAAATACGGTTATAGCGTGCTTGTGCCGGTGCAGATGAAATGCACTGACGATCCCGCCATGGCCGAAGGTGCCAACTTCGCCATCGATGGTGAGGAGATGAACGCGCTGAGCGTTATCGCATCCGACAACTACGGCGGTCAGGCTTTCGCACCCGACGACATCAACGCCGAGATGAAGGCTCTCGTGGCCGAACTTGACGGAGAAGAAGGCACCAAGGTAACAACAGCGGAAGAGCCCGACGGATGGACCATCACCGTCGAGGGAGGAGAACTCTTCCACCAGGTGTATAAAGCCAAATACAAAGGCGGTCGCCGCTATGAACTGACCTATATCTACAGTCAGGACCAGGCCAAAGCGCTTGGCAACTCTGTCGAGAAAGACGTGGTCAACTCACTGAAAATAAAATAACATGACGGTCTTGCATTAAATGGCGAGACTAATCCAAAGATAACATATCTAATTATGGACGACGAAATAAAAGACGAGATACAAAACGAGGAGAATCCCGCGGAAGAGGACATCCAACAATCTGAAAACATTGCGGATGATGAAGAGGAGACCACGGTGTCGGCTGACGATGACGGCGGTCTGCACTCCGACTACAAGCCCGTGAACCGATTCGACGCGTCGGCGGTGCACCACCTCAGCGGCATGTACCAGAGTTGGTTTTTGGACTATGCCTCGTACGTCATTCTGGAACGCGCCGTGCCACATATCGAAGACGGTCTGAAACCCGTACAACGGCGTATACTCCACTCCATGAAACGCATGGATGACGGGCGTTATAATAAGGTGGCGAACATCGTGGGTCACACCATGCAGTTCCACCCCCACGGCGACGCCTCCATCGGCGACGCACTCGTGCAGATGGGACAGAAAGACCTGCTCATCGACACACAGGGCAACTGGGGAAACATCCTCACCGGTTCGCCCGCAGCAGCACCCCGTTACATCGAGGCAAGACTGTCGAAATTCGCCCTCGACGTGGTGTTCAACCCCAAAACCACCGAGTGGCAACTGTCTTACGACGGACGCAACAAAGAACCCATCACACTGCCTGTGAAATATCCTCTGCTCTTGGCACAAGGAGCGGAGGGCATTGCCGTGGGACTGTCGTCAAAAATCCTTCCCCACAATTTCAATGAGTTGTGCGATGCTGCCATCAGTCATCTCCGGGGCGAGGAGTTTCACCTCTACCCCGACTTCCCCACCGGCGGCAGCATAGATGTGTCGAAATACAATGACGGACAACGTGGCGGCGTCATCAAAGTGCGCGCAAAAATTGAGAAACTCGACAACAAGACACTCGTCATACGCGAAATACCCTACTCCAAGACATCGGAGACGCTCATCGACTCCATCACCAAAGCCGTGGAGAAGGGAAAAATCAAAGCCAGAAAAGTTGAAGACCTGACAGCAGCCAATGTGGAAATCCTCGTGCATCTGGCACCGGGCGTGTCGTCGGACAAGACCATCGACGCACTCTACGCTTTCACCGACTGCGAAATCAACATCTCGCCCAACTGCTGCGTCATTCAAGACAACAAACCGCAGTTCCTCACCGTGAGCGACGTGTTACGCCACTCGGCCGAGCAGACCAAAGACCTGATACGCCAGGAACTGGAGATACGTCGCAATGAACTGCTCGAACAACTCCATTTCGCCTCGCTGGAGAAAATCTTCATCGAGGAGCGCATCTATAAGGGAAAGCCTTTCGAAAACGCCCCGACGATGGATGCCGCCTGCGAATATGTGGATGAACGGCTGACGCCATACTATCCGCAGATGATACGCGAAGTGACCAAAGACGACATCTTGCGGCTGATGGAAATCAAGATGCAGCGCATCCTGAAATTCAACAAAGACAAGGCCGACGAACTGATGGCGCGCCTCAAGGAACAGATTGAGGAGATAGAGCACGACCTTGCCCACCTGACAGATGTCACGGTCAACTGGTTTGAGTTTATCAAGAAGAAATACGGAGCCGACCATCCTCGCCACACAGAGATCAAGAATTTCGACACCATCGTGGCGGCCAAAGTGGTTGAAGCGAACGAGAAACTTTACATCAACCGTGCTGACGGCTTCATCGGCACCGGACTGAAGAAAGACGAGTATGTCTGCAACTGTTCCGACATCGACGACATCATCATCTTCTACAAAGACGGCAAATAC
>CAMJAO010000024.1 GCA_946403615.1 uncultured Prevotellaceae bacterium | reverse complement strand
CGACGGTTTGAAGGTGGATGTGAAGGTCAATGAGGCCGAGATGAATATTACTCAGGCAGAAGACGGCGTGGTATTGGCGAAAATGTTGCTTTGCCAGTTGTGTGGACTGCCCATGGACAGCGATATCACTCTGGCTGATGAGGATAAGACCGACATCGTGAACCTGTCAGACCAGGGCGTGGCTTCTGCTGCCGCAGATGGCATCGACCGTCCGGAATTGAATATGTTGTCACGCGCCATTGACATTTCGCGTGAAAGCACCAAATTGATACAGGCCGAATATCGCCCGCAGGTGGCTCTCAATGCCGGTTTCATCATCAGCAACCCCTCTCTGTACAACGGTTTCGAGAAGAAATTCAAGGGCATCTTCAACGTCGGTGTGATTGCGCGCATCCCTTTGTGGACATGGCATGAGGGACGTTATAAAATCAATGCCTCGAAAGCAGCCACAACCATCGCCCAACTGGAATATGAGGAACTGAGCGAGAAAATCAATCTGCAAGTGTCGCAGTGCCAGTTCAAGGTGAAAGAAGCACAGAAAAAATACGCCATGACACTCAAAAACATCGCTTCGGCCGAAGAAAATCTGCGCTGTGCCAACCTCGGTTTCAGCGAAGGTGTCATCAACAGCACCGATGTGATGGCTGCCCAGACCGCATGGCAGCAGGCCCTCGAGCAGAAAATTGAGGCAGAGACCCAATTGAAACTCTCGCAGGTGGCTCTGAAAAAAGCATTGGGTAAATTGGATTAGAACGATAGATGTTAACGACTTTCATATTTCGTAATCAGTAAATATAATAATATGTCAAAGAAATCACAACACAACAACATTTTGTTGGCAATCGCCGGTTTTGTGGCAGTGGTGGCCATCGTGGCCGCTATCGGCTATTTCACCCTCGACCGTGGGGAAGACATTATCCAAGGTGAGGTGGAAGTGGCAGAGTACCGCATCTCGAGCAAAGTGCCGGGCCGAATCCTCGAACTGCGTGTCAGGGAGGGCGATTTCGTGCATGCCGGCGACACCGTAGCAATATTGGAGGCACCTGAGGTTAATGCCAAGAAGACGCAGGCACAGAGTGTCGAACAGGCTGCCTCTGCACTGAGCGACATGGCCCAGGCCGGTGCGCGTCAAGAGCAGATAGCCGGAGCGAAAGAAATGTGGCAGAAAGCCGAAGTAGGCGTGGACATCGCAAAAAAATCTTATGAGCGTATACAACACTTGTTCGAAGAAGGAGTGGTGACTGCCCAGAAACGCGACGAGGTGCTGGCACAATACGAGGCCGCACAAGCCACAGCCAAGGCTGCAAAGAGTCAGTACGACATGGCTGTGAACGGTGCCCGCAATGAGGAGAAACGCGCCGCTGCTGCCCAGGTGAATCAGGCGCGCGGAGCCATTCAGGAGGTGAACTCCTATCTGCGTGAGACCATCCAGATTGCACAGGCCGACGGCGAGGTGAGCAGTGTCTATCCCAAGGTGGGTGAACTGGTCGGAACGGGTGCTCCAATCATGACCATCTCGATGATGGACGACATGTGGGGCACGTTCAACGTACGTGAAGACCAACTCAAAGGCATGAAAGTGGGCGACACATTCACCGCTTATTCTCCCGCGTTCGACAAGGAATTGCAGATGAAGGTGTATTACATCAAGGACGAAGGTTCATACGCCGTCTGGAAAGCCACAAAGAGCTCCGGTCAATATGACTTGAAGACCTTTGAGGTGAAAGCCCGTCCGGTAAAAGCTTTCGAAGGCCTGCGCCCCGGCATGTCATTGGTAATAAAATAAAATCACATCCTCTCCTCGGAATAGCCTGTAAAAACCTGGAATATCCTGGGACGCTTTAAATAGACTTGGCCTTCGGAAAGGCCCTTGGGAGAGATAATCCTCATCAAATCCTTGTTCAGACGCATTTGGAACATAGCGCGGCGTGAATGTGGTATTCTGGCCAGAAACCACATCTACCTGTTTTGCATGGTGATTTTCCCCGTGCTGGTCACCGTATTCTTCACATCGATGATGTCGAGTGGTGTGCCGCAGAATCTTCCCATAGGTATTGTCGATTTGGACAATACATCCACTACACGTTCTCTTGTCCGTACACTCGACGCATTTCAGTCGACAGAAGTGGTGGCTCACTTTCCCAATCTCAGCGAGGCCCGCAATGCCATCCAGCGCAACCAGATTTACGGCTTTTTGTACTTTCCTCAAGGTACTACCGATGGCCTGCTGTCACAGCGCCAGCCGAAGATATCTTTCTATTACAGCAACACCACGTTGTCGGCTGGCGGCATGGTGTTTAAGGACTTGAAAACCATATCCACCCTGGGCAGTGCGGCCGTGGGTAAATCGACCATGCAGGCGAAAGGTTTCACCTCAGAGCAAATCATGGCTTTTCTGCAACCCATCACGGTCGATGCCCATTTGCTGAATAACCCCATCGTGAGTTACAACTCTTATCTGAGCACATTCTTTATTCCCGGGTGTATTCTGCTTTTCGTGTTTCTCATCACCCCTTACAGCATCGGTACCGAATTGAAATTCGACCGTTCGAAAGAATGGATTGCTATGGCTGACGGCAACATGTTTGTGGCACTGACAGGTAAATTGCTTCCTCAGTTCCTGATTTTCGCGGCCATCATGTTTGGTCACTTCTATTACACTTTCGGAGTGCTCCATTTCCCGCATCCCGGAGGAGCGTTACCCATTGCTTTGCTGGGCATCTTGTCTATCTTGGCCGCTCAGGGTTTCGGCGTGTTCTTCTTCGGTTTGTTACCATCACTCCGTATGTCTATGAGTATCAGTTCGCTGTGGGCTGTGTTGAGTTTTACTACTGGTGGCGGCGCATTCCCCGTGTCTGCCATGGATACACCGATTGAGGCATTGTCTTACCTCTTCCCCATGCGTCATTATTATATGATTTACCAGATTAGCGTGTTCAACGGCTATTCATTGTCATATGCGTGGCTCTATGTGGTCTTCTTGGTGGCATTTGCCTTATTGCCTATGCTGGTGCTTAACCGCATCCGCAAAGCCATGATTGAATACGAATACATCCCTTAAGCGACATGGAAAGAAAAGAAGGTTTATTACATACCATCAACGAGGGTATTCACGACATGTGCTACATCTGGAAGAAAGAGATGAAAGCCATGTTCCTAGACGAGGGAGTGCTCATCTTCTGTATCGTCGTTCCCTTGTTCTACCCCTTGTTGTATTCTTGGGCATACAACAACGAGGTGGTGCGCGATATACCCGTGGCTGTGGTCGATATGTCGCATTCACACATGAGCCGCGAATTCATCCGTATGATGGACGCTTCGCCCGACACCCGTGTGGCCGAGTTTTGCTCCGATTTGGAGGATGGAAAGCGTGCGATGGCTCGTCAGGAGGTGCGTGGGGTGCTCTATTTCCCCTCTGACTTCGAGACGAAAGTGATGCGCATGGAACAATCGCCTGTCAGTGTCTATTGCGACATGAGTCTTATGCTCAGTTATAAGGCCGTCTATCAGACGGCCGTGGCGGTGTCGCAACAGATGAGCAAAGGCATACAGATACAATTGTCGGGCAACACCACTGATCGTCAGGACGAGATAGCCACTCAGCCGTTGGCTTATGAGGAGGTGCCTGTGTTTAACAGCACCGGCGGATATGGCAATGCCGTCATCCCGGCTGTGCTCATTATCATCATCCAACAAACGCTGTTGCTCGGTATCGGTTTGTCGGCTGGTACAGCACGCGAAAGCAACCGTTACCGCGACCTCGTGCCCGTGAGCCGGCATTATAACGGCATTTTCCGTATCGTGCTGGGCAAGTCGCTTTGCTATGCCATGGTCTATGCCGTGATGGGTGCTTATCTAACCATGGTGGTGCCGCGTATCTTCGGCTTCACGTCCATGGCCGACCGCAGTGCGCTGTTGGCTTTGCTTACTCCCTACATCCTCTCTTGTATTTTCTTTGGCATGATGTTGTCGTGTCTGATTCGCTACCGCGAGAATGTCATCTTGTTGGTGGTGTTCACGTCACTGCCCTTCTTGTTCCTTACAGGCGTGTCATGGCCGCAGACGTCCATACCCGGTGCATGGCAGGCGGTGTCATGGCTTTTCCCCTCCACATTTGGCGTGAGAGGCTTTATCAGGCTCAACTCCATGGGTGCGTCATTGTCAGACATCACTCAGGAATATCAGGCTCTTTGGCTGCAGGTGCTGGCTTATTTCTTCATCACTTGCATCGTATATCGCTTTCAGATACTCCATGCGCGCCGACATGCTCTGGAACGTCTCGACAACATTAAGATGCATGCGGAGGAAGCAAAGACCACTTCGAATGAGTGACCCCTTTATGGCAAGGTTTCGGTTCGCAGTCTCTCTCTTCGTTTTGTCGTTGCTGACGCTGGGAAAGGTTATGCCGGTTCAGGCGCAGTATTTCTCCAAGTCCAAAATCGTGGAGAAAAATTTCTGTGATACCATTCCCATAGAGTTCCGCCGGGGTAGAATCTTCATCCCTGTTGAGATAGAAGGGCGTACCCATCAGTTTATATTTGATACAGGTTGCAGTGTGGGGCTGATGTTTACCGACCGCGCTGTCACCCTGAAAAAGAAGTTTGGTTTCACCCTGTCAAGCGATGCGGCCAACCATGTTCACCTCTCTGGTGTGAAACGCATTCCTGAGATGCGAATCGGAAACATCACCGTCAAAAACTACCGTGTCTTACTCACCCCCAGCCAGAGCATGGTCAATTCCGAATACGACTGTCAGCAGATTGTCGGTTGCATCGGCAGTGACCTGATTTCGAAGCGACGCGCCGTGAAAATCGACACCGAGCGCGGCATCATGGTCATCACTGACCGTAAGGGCGTCTTTGACCGCGAAGAGGGTTTCCGCATCCCGTTCAAAGAAGACATGCGGGTGCCGTATCTGCAGGTCGCCACTTGTGCAGATAAAACGCGATGGTGCATGTTCGACACGGGTTTCCCCGGCTTCCTCGATGTGCGTCGAAAGGATATTACCGAGGCCGATACCATCGACACCGCCATGGGCAGTATCACTGCCGGCATTTATGGCAAGACCGACGACGAGCGCCTGATGCTGCTGCGGCTGGACAGCCTGCGTATTGGCGACTGCGTGTTCCGCCAAGTGACCACCAATCTGCAAGCCGCTAATAATTATGTTTTGGGTAGTTCCGTTTTGAAATTCGGGTCGATGGTCATCGACTACAACACGCATAAGATGATATTTCGCCCGTATCATTACGACAACGGCGTGACGGTGGCCAACACGTTCAGTGAATTCGTGATGATGCCGCGCGATGACGACAACCTCTATGTCACCCTCGTATGGAGCAAGAGCCGCGCCTACACGCTGGGGGTGCGCTTTGGCGACCGCCTCACCCATATCGACGGCATCGACGTCAGCGGCAATCCCTGCGCTTACATGAACCTCGGCCCCGGCGACCACATCATTACCCTCGTCAGCACGGAAGACGAAAAGAAAGAGATACCGATTAAGCGATAGATATGTGTACATTCATTTGCACATGTCAGAAAAAACGATTATTTTTGCACTTGCTAAACAATGAAACAGAAGTGCGTGGCTATCATGCACTTGAGCACTACCAAAAACAGACCAAATGAAAGACATCAAGCGAATCGTCCTCACCGGAGGCCCCTGCGCGGGAAAGACCACCGCACTGGTAAGAGTGATTGAACATTTCTCCAGCCTGGGTTATAAAGTGTTTACCATCCCCGAAGTACCCACCATGTTCACACAGTCGGGCATGGACTACCTGACGAAAAACCGCGATTTCTTCTACGAGGGCGAAAAAGCCACGTTGGAGATACAGCTGGCGTTGGAAGATAAGTTCATGCGTATGGCCGAGACCTGCGAGGAACCTTGTGTCATCGTATGCGACCGCGGTGCGATGGATATCTCCGCATACATGAAACCCGAGATGTGGGAAGAAATCACGCATGCGGTGGGCACATCGACCACCGAACTGCGCGACCACCGCTATGATGCCGTGCTCCACTTGGTGAGTGCCGCCGATGGCGCAGAGCAATTCTATACCACCAGCAACAACGCCAGCCGCAACGAGAAAGCCGACGAGGAGGGGCTGCAGATAGCCCGTATGCTCGACAAGAAAGTCATCGAGGCATGGACGGGGCATTCCCACCTGCGCGTCATCAACAACCACGAGGATTTTGACGCGAAAATCAACCGTGTGCTCAAAGAGATATCCAATGTGCTCGGACTGCCGCAGCCCATCGAGGAGGAGCGCAAATATTTGGTCGAAGTGACCGACGAGATTCCATATGCCATCGAGAGCGACATCACCCAGACCTATCTGGTGGCCGAACCGGGTTGCGAGGTGCGTCTGCGCCGACATGGTTGGAACGGGAAGTTTGTCAATGTGCATACCACGAAAAAACGCATCTCCGACAAAGAACAACTCGAGACAGAGCGTCAGGTAAGCAACAATCTTTATCAGTCTTTACTGCAACAGGCCGACCCTTATCGCCTGACCATTCACAAGATACGCAAGAGTTTCATCTGGAAAGGCCAGTTCTTCGAACTCGACAGTTTCATCTCTCCCCATCCCGGCATGATGATACTCGAAACCAAAGGCATCACCGAGGGCGAAGACGTCCGCTTCCCCGATTTCATCCGCGTCATCAAAGACATCACCGGCGACAGCAGTTATTACAACTACAACCTCGCACTCAGGGGGTGAACGTCTTTAATTCCTCAACTAAGCCCAAGAATCATTGGGAAAGGTTCTCAATTATCATTTTTGTGTCTTATGATTAACCCATCCCTTCCTTTGGAAGGGTTAGATTGGGTCTTTTGGTCCAGATCATGCCCTCCCCTCGGGGAGGGTTAGGGTGGGGGCTTTGGGGCTTCTATTAATGCCCACGGGTCTTGAGCGGCGGGGGTATGGATGTCGGAGAGAAGGAAGATGTCGGTGACGAACCACTGCCCCGTGCTCGGTTTCTTGCGCAGGGCTATTTGGCGTAGGCTGTCGGCTCCGGCCGAGCGCAGGTGGAGTGTGGCGCGGTTCTCATTCTGATAGGTGTAAGGATTGGTGCTCACATCTATCGTCAGCGGCATCGTTGGCGTGTAATTGTTCTGTACGGTTGCCCCGCGGAAAAACGAGAACGTCTTGTATTGTTTGCCGGCCAACCGGTCGCGGATGAACTGCTGGTCCATGACCGACATGGGTTGCGGACCGCGCAGGTAATTAAGCATCTCGATGGTCGATTGCGGGTCACGTTCCCAATTGCAGAGCACAGCCACGCAAAGCGCAGCCACCGCGAACTCATCCTGCAGGTTTGCGCCGGGCATCGCCAGCAACTCGTTGATATTCTTCGGCAGGAACGGCAACGTAATGGTCTTCGTGGTGTTTTTGGGAGCACCGCCTCCATTCAAAAAGTCAAATATGCCCATGGTCGTTGATGGTTTAGGGTTGATGGTTAATAGAGTAGGCCCCTCTGACACCCCCTAGAGGAAAATGTACTATTTACCACCTTCCTTCGGGAGGGCCAGGGGGGGGTATCTAGTTCTTGTTGTTCTAATCATGCCCTCCCCTCGGGGAGGGTTAGGGTAGGGGCTTGTTATTTTTTCCTCCTCCACTCATAACTCAGCACCACTTCGGTGAGGTCGGCTTTGGTCTTGTGGGCTTTGATGTTCACGCCTACGGTCAGGGGTGTGCGGGGTATGGCGTAATGCACGCCGATGCGCTCGTAGTAGGGTTTTTCCACTTCCTTGGCATTGACGCCCATGTGACGGTAAAGATACACGCCCAATGACATGGCCAATCGCAACTGGTGATAATACACCTCGTGTTTGGCGGCTATGCCTACCGACCATGGGCTGTGCTTCACATCAGCGCCCACTCGACGGTCAAGTTCCTCAACGCGGTCGCTATAAGTTCCGTAGAAAAGGTCGAGTCCCACGCCGCTGGCCCATCGCCGGGCATAGCGGTAGAGCACATCCGTCTCCAGCGCATAAGAGGCATAGAGGCGGAAACGGTCGGTACGGTAATCCTTATCGCCCGGAGGGGTGTTGAATTGTGTGAGTTGCCAATCTTCATTGAGCGTCTTCGCGCCTACACCCACCGTGACCCGCGCCAACCAATATTTCTGAAACGGTTGTCGGGTGGGGTAGGGACCTGAAGGCCACACAGCGTCATAATACGGCCGATAGACCAGCGCGAGCGACGGTCCGAGGAAATTGGCGCCTTTGTTGGGACGGTTGAGCGCGCCGTTGCTCAAATGCCAATATTCAAGCCCGGCCCTGACGCCCCAGTCGCGTGCGATGCGATAGGTGACATGCAGTCCGGCACCGAAGAATATCAGCCATCGCGACCCGATCAATTCGTTGTCGATATTGTCGGTCTGATTGTATTTATAGCGGTTATATCCCACACCGAAATTGAATGTGTAATCAGCCTCCCAATGGCGGTTGCGTATCAGAGGCCGGGCGAAGGTGCCGTACAATGAGAGCGAGTTGCCCATGTGCGAGTCGTAATCCACCTCTTCGGCCATGCCCCAGGCGGGGTCGGGCGAACGGTGCATGGTCACACCATGGTTGAGGCTGTATTTCAGCCCTAAGCCCAATGTGGGATAACCGAAATCCGAGGCGTAAGCGTCGCTGTCGGCAGGCACACTGCTATAAAACGCCTCTATTCCCCATGACAGATTGCGCTTGCCCTGCTGATACTTACGCTGATAGGAGTCCATGACCAATGCTGTGGCGGGACTGACGCTCACCGCACCGCCCCAATGTTGCACAGTGTCTTTCTGCTGTGCAAAAGTGCTGTTGGCTCCGCAAATAATCAACAGTGTAAGTGTCAGGTGTCGGTTCATAGAAATGCTTTGGGAAATATGCGCCGCACGTTCTCGTTGGTCTGACGGGCCACTTCCTCTTCGCTCACGCCATAACTCTGCGCCATGCGTTCTATCACATACTGCACGAAAGCGCTCTCATTGCGCTGACCACGTTTGGGCACGGGTGCCATATAGGGGGCGTCGGTTTCCAACACCACGCGTGACAACGGCACTGCGGCGGGCAGCACTTCCGGAAGATGGCTTTTTTTGAATGTCAGCACGCCACCGATGCCGAGCACAAACCGTTCGAAGGTAAGCAGTTCGGCCGCCTCTTTCTCATTGCCTGTGAAACAGTGAAACACACCACCGGGCAAATCCTTCTCGTATTTCCTCAGGATGCGCACCAACTCTTGCTGGCCTTTCCGGCAATGAATCATCAGTGGCAATTGATATTCCACGGCCCATTGCACCTGTTGCTCAAAAGCCTCGAGTTGCTCATGTTCAAACTCGCGGCTCCAATAGTAGTCGATGCCCACCTCGCCGATAGCGATGGTCTTGGCCATCACTTCAGGGCGGTCGAGGTATTGGCGTATTCCTGCCAAAGCCTCGCGCCAGTCGGTCCGCACCTCCTCGGGATGGAGTCCCAACATGGGGTAGGCGTAACCGGGGTAGCGCTCGCAGACGTTGAGCACCGTTGCTACCGATTTCACGTCGATGGCGGGAATGAAGAGACGGCTCGCGCCTGCCTGGCGTGCACGTGCCACCACGTCGTCGCGGTCATCGTCGAACTCAGTGCCGTCAAGGTGTGTATGTGTGTCGATGAAATCCATGACTCAATATTCACGTTGCATCATCTCGTCGGTGTAGGCTATCAGTTGCCTCTTCCGCTCCTCGGGCACATTCACCAGTGCCAATATTTTCTTACTTTCCTCGAAATAGTAGCGTATCTTCTCCTTCGCCAGACGGTCGATGCCTATTTCGTTGTAGAGGGCGGTCACGGCAGCAATCTTTTCCTGAGGGTCGTCGGTGCGGCTCAACCAGTGCTGCAACTGTGCGCGTTGGTCGGGATTGGCCATGTTGAAGGCGTTGATGAGCATGTAGGTTTTTTTGTTGCATAAGATGTCGCCTCCGATGGCTTTGCCGAAGACTTTCGTGTCGCCATAGACATCGAGAAAATCATCTTGTAACTGGAATGCCAGACCGAAGGTCTCACCATAGTCGTATAGACGCTCGGCATCTTCGGCGGGTGCGTCGGCCAGAATGGCGCCCATCTTCATGGCACAAGCCAACAGCACACTCGTCTTCAACCGTATCATCTCGATATACTCATTCTCGGTGACATCTTGGCGCTGTTCGAAATCCATGTCATATTGTTGTCCCTCGCCGATTTCGAGGGCTGTCTCGGTGAAAAGATTGAGCACGGGTTTCAACTTGTCGGGTCGGCACTGTGCCATACGCTCATATGCCAGCACCAACATCGAGTCGCCTGAGAGGATGGCGGTGTTGGCGTCCCACCGTTTGTGCACCGTCTGATGCCCGCGGCGCAGGTCGGCGTTGTCCATCAGGTCATCATGCAGCAATGTGTAGTTGTGGTATGTCTCGAGGGCGCAGGCCGATGAGAGGATGCTTTCTGGGTCATCCTTATACAGGTTGTATGCCAAAAGCATCAGCACGGGTCTGATACGTTTGCCGCCCAATGACAGCACGTATTTGATGGGCTCATAAAGACTCTCCGGCTTGCGGTCGTATGACAAATGGTCAATATAATGATTGACCTGCTGCAGTATTTGTGCGGAACTATACATGGATGAAGGTTTAGGGTTTAGGGTTGAAGGGTTTAGTGTACTATCAGAGTATTCAGAGTATTGAGTCTCCCATCTCCCTCCCTTGGGAGGACCGGGGTGGGTATCTTAAATCTTAAACACAATAGGTATTCTGACGAGTGTGCGGCAGGGCTGACCGTGGTCTTTGCCCGGTTTCCACGCAGGCATCATCTTGAGTACGCGCAACGCCTCACGGTCGAGCGACACTTCTACCGACTTCAGTATTTTCACGTCGGCCACCGAGCCGTCTTTGTTGATGATAAACGATGCGCTGACAGTGCCTTGTATCTTTTGTTGGCGGGCGTAGGCGGGGTATTGCAGGTTTTTGGTCAACCACTTCATAAACTCCATCATGCCGCCGGGAAACTCCGGGTATTCCTCCACCACCCGCAACACCGGCTCTTGCTGTCCGAGCGCCAAGGGTGAGAGCACTTCGTTGTTAACAGGTTCCTCGGTGAAATCATCAGGCTCAAACTCCAGCGGCACCCATTCCGGGGTGCCCTGATCGGCAGCGTCGGTCAGTTCCACGGCCACATCCTCCGTCACTACGATGTTATCCGTAGCCACGGGAGTGATTGCCTGTTGGGGTTGCTGCAATGCCACCAGGTCGCGCTGGTCAAGTGCTGGCAACGCTTCCAAATCCTGTGCAAAATCCTCTAAAATGTCGGCAGATTCCTCCGGCTCACTGGTGTGTGTGGTCCACTCCAGTGCCGTGAGGGTCAACGCTAGCGCCACGATGAAACCGAGGAGCAAACCCGTGCTCCTTCTGTCATCGATATTTGCCGCCATGGTCTTTTTCTGCTCCACAATAAACGGATGATTTTTGCGTTTATAATCACAGGAGTGCGCCCGTCAGGCTCAAGATACTTGTCTGTAGTGAAATATCTGCGCTCCCAAAGAATAGTGCAAAAGTAATCATATTATTTAAAAAATAGTGTATCTTTGCAGAGAATTTACGAGCATAAGATGAAAAAAATCCTCTTCATACTGCTGCTGTTATGCTGCATGACAAGCATGAAGGCACAGGAGAGCCGCACTGCCTATAATTTCCTGCGGTTGCCTGTCAGTGCCCATGCTGCTGCGCTCGGTGGCGAGAACATCACAATCATCGAAGACGACCCTTCGCTGATGTTCTCCAACCCCGCTTTGTTGCAGTCGGTTAGCAGCCGGACCATCTCGCTCAATTACATGAACTACATGAAAGGCGCCAACACCGCCAGCGCGTCGTACAACTGGACGGTGAAGGAGAAAGCCACTGTGGCGGTCAGCGCGCAATATATGGACTATGGTAAAATGAAAGAGGTGACCGCCGACAATGTGCAGACGGGTGAGTTTTCTGCCAAAGACATTGCCGTGGGAGCTTACCTGGGCTATGACCTGGCCAAGCATCTCGCCGGAGGTATAGCCGCAAAATTCATCACATCCTATATAGGCGATTACAACTCCATCGCCATGTGTGTGGACCTCGGTCTGAACTATTATGACCCTGACACAGAATGGTCGGTGTCGGCGGTGGCGAAAAACCTCGGCGGACAGTTGAAAGCCTATGACGACGACTTCGAAAGGATGCCGTTCGACCTCAGGCTGGGTGTGAGCAAGCGGTTGCAAGGCGCTCCATTCCGTCTGTCGGCCACGTTGACCGACCTGACGCATTGGGACTATAAGTTTGCCAATCACGTTTCGGCGGGCATCGAGGTGCTCTTGTCGCAGACCATGTGGATTGGCGCCGGATATAACTTCCGCAGAGCCGACGAGATGGGCATCAAGAGCAATGACACGGAAAGTGCCCATGGTGCCGGACTTTCATTCGGTGCCGGTATTCAATTGGAGCGTTTCAAACTCAATGTGGCTTACGGCAAATACCATGTGTCGTCAGCATCTATTCTTGTCAATGCGGCATATACGTTGTAAGATGGTTTAGGGTTGAGTGTTTAGGGTTGAGTGTTTAAGGTTGAGTGTTTAGGGTTGAGTGTTTAGGACATATCTCTTGCCTCTTGCTTTTTGCCTCTTGCTTCTTGCTTCTTGCCTCTTTTTAAAACATCAAATAAAATATCAATGACTATGAAAAAAATCACTATCGCTATTGACGGTCATTCTTCATGCGGAAAAAGCACCATGGCTAAAGACCTGGCTCGCCGCATCGGATATATTTATGTGGATACAGGCGCCATGTATCGCGCAGTGACACTCTATGCCCTGCGCAATGACTTGTTCACGGCTGAGAACGAGGTAAAACTCGACGAACTGCAACAGCAGATGGACAATATCCATATCTCCTTCGCGCTGAATGAAGAGACAGGGAAGCCCGACACTTATCTCAACGGTGAGCGTGTTGAGGGCGAAATCCGCGGCATGGAGGTGTCTTCGGTCGTGAGCGTCATTGCTGCCATCCCCTTCGTACGCGAGGCGCTGGTGGCTCAACAACAGCAGATGGGCAAGGACAAAGGTGTGGTGATGGACGGACGCGACATCGGTACGGTGGTTTTCCCCGATGCCGAACTGAAGGTGTTTGTCACCGCTTCTGCCGAAGTGCGTGCCGAGCGCCGTTACAAGGAACTGCTGGGTAAGGGCGAGGAAGCCGATTATGAGGAAATCCTCAAAAATGTGCAGGAGCGCGATTATATCGACTCTCACCGCGAAGTGGCTCCTCTCCGTCCCGCTGACGATGCCATTCTGCTCGACAACAGCGAACTGACCATTCCCGAGCAAAACGAATGGTTATATAATGAGTACCTGAAAAAGGTGGAAGAATAAACTAAGGAGCATGGAGCAAAAGGCTACCCCGAAAATTATAGGGGCATTGCCTCTGTGCCCGTCCGTACGGCCTTGATGTCATCACGCGGCCGACGACTCAAGTTCTCCACATATAATAAGGCAACCATATAGGGGCCCCTATATGGTTGCCTTAAATTATATGGTTGCCTTAAATTAGGACTATTCTCCCATGTTAATCCAAATCGACAGACCTGACCAACTCCTCCAAAATGTTGTCTTTGGTGAAAACAAATACATGATTGAACACACCAACGGACACAATGCCGCTCGCATCATCTTTCATGGAGTATTTGCCCACACTGAGGAACACGTAATCAGACACGGTGACGGTGTTGTTGACCACCCCCTCTAAAGCCACATCGGGAGCAAAGAAGGACAAAATGCCCACTTTCTTCTGAATGGCTTCTTTGTAATCGGTGGCAATGGCTTTAGTATGCGCCTCCTTCTTTGGATTGGTGATGACCATAGCCAACAACACTGCCACTACAATGACGATGGTGATAATCTTTTTCATAATTGGCTGGAATTGTTTGTGAAATGATTTGTGCGCCCGAGGTCAGCGTGGTCCTCCTCAGCAAATGGCCTCAAGGCTCGGCACGTAATTTTTCTGAATAGCCTCGGCGATAGCATTGGCCACCTCGATGTCGCTCAGACCGATATCGTGACCGAATTGATAGAGCAAATCCACCTCCTCTTTGGCGATAATCTGGTCGGAGAGCACGATGTGTATCATATACCCCAACATTCCATCGCGCAGACCGGGGTTGATGGTCAGAATATTGGTGACGGCCTCACCGAACGTCTTGCCTATATCGCCCTGTGCTATCTCTTCCAGATATTTGCTGGGGAAGATCTTCAGGGTTGATAAGGTGTCGAGTATCTGGTTGATTTCTTTCTGACCTACTTTGTTGTCGGCGTTTGCCACTATCAGTCCGGCAGAGGCGATGAAACGGGCCATGTGCTCGTCCAACTCGTTGTCGCCGATTTTCAACAGGATGGAGATGAGCTCGTCCATACCTTCCTGCAATTTCTTCTGTGTCTTGGTGTTGGCGAAGAGGTTGAGCGCCTGCACGCG
>CAMJAO010000023.1 GCA_946403615.1 uncultured Prevotellaceae bacterium | reverse complement strand
GGGTGTAAGGCACAATGCAGTAGTGGCAGAAATTGTTGCAGCCGCGCATGATGCTCACATAT
This sequence comes from uncultured Prevotellaceae bacterium, assembly GCA_946403615.1. GTDB lineage: Bacteria > Bacteroidota > Bacteroidia > Bacteroidales > Bacteroidaceae > Prevotella. The sequence continues at coordinate 14,628 of CAMJAO010000023.1, read as the reverse complement.
CCGCTGATGTGGTTGCTCATGATGCGCTGCGGAACGATGTCGCGGTAGGTCTCGGTTGTTGACAATTCGATGTTGATGGCTTTCTGTCCCAATTCCACTTGCGCGATGAGGTCGGGCAGGTTGAGGTAGGCGTCAGGCCCTGCCACCAGGTCGGCATGATGATTGTCTAACAGGTCGTTTTTCACCCGTTCGGCCATGCAACCCAGCACACCGAGTATAAGCGGCTGGTTGCTTCTCTTTTTCTTTGTCTTCAGACTGTTGAGTTGTTCCAGCCGGTGATATATTTTGTTTTCGGCATTCTCGCGCACCGAGCAGGTGTTGAGAAATACGGCATCGGCTTCTTCGGCAGTCTGACAGGGCTCATAACCCGCCATCTGCATCACTGATGCCACCACCTCGCTGTCTGCGACATTCATCTGGCAACCGTAGGTCTCGATATATAGTTTTTTCATTTTTTATTGGGTTAATTGGGCGAATTTCGCCTTTTTTATTTTCATCAAAAGCCAATAGCAGAGGGCACCGCTCACAAGTCCGGCGAAGGCGTCGATGGCGTAGTGGGCTTTGATGTAGAAGGTGGCGAAGAACATGAGTATGCCGAGGGGCAACAAGCAGAAGAAGAGCCATTTGCTGCGGCTGTGCCATGCTATCAGCAGCAGCACGGTGGTGATGCCTACGTGGCTGCTGGGGAAGGCGGCTGTGGGCCGCTCACCCGTTTCGTGAGCCATTTGCACCACCATCTGGAACGGCCCTTTATCGCCGGGTATAGGCATGGCGTTGCCGTCCCATGACGTATAGTAATAATCGTGAATATTCGGAAACATGCCCTGCGCTATCTGGTCCTCGCCCACGACGTAATAATAGAACTGCGGTCCGGAAACGGGCAGCAAATCGAAGATGACGTAGTGGATGAAGAAAGCGGCGATAATGACGAACACGATACGCTCGAACTCCACTCTCCTGCGAATCAGGTAATAGATGGAGACGACGGCTATCATCGGGAAGTATGAACCGTAGCCCAGGCACATCAGTTCGCTGAATATCGGTGAATCGAAGGTCTTGGAGAATAGCAGTGCCGGTTGCATGCCGAACACGCTTTGTTCCAACGAGGCAAACACATGGTCGAGGTTGGGCAGCAAGCGGTTGAGTTCAAAGGTGTCGGGATACCACCAACTGAGCATCACCAAATGAAACACCACCCTGACCACCTTGTTGGCCAGACAGGGCTTGACACGATAGGCGCCCCACATCACACACATGAAGGCAAAAATGCCCACACGTCCCCATATCATCGGCGAGGGGTTGACCATGCGGTCGTGTAAAATGATGATGACGGCCAATGTGACGAGCAGGTAAGCCAATATCACCCACTCGAAAGCCATGAAACCAAACCCGGCAACCCTCTCTTTAGGGTCTTTAAGGTCCTTAAGGCCTTTAACGTCTATATCGTCCTTTGTATTCAAAAAGTTCAATGTTCATGAATAATTACAACCACCCGTTTTCTTTATACCATTTCACGGCCAGTTTTACTCCCTGTTCGAGATTGTATTCGGGGTGGAAACCCAGTTCATCGATGGCGGGTTGGATGTCGCACCGCCAGTTGCGCTGCCGCAGGATATGGTATTTGTCGTTGTTGAGTGCGGTGACCTTTTTACGTATCCGTCCGACGTACTCGCCGCAGAAGGTGACGACACGAAGCCCCCAGATGGGTGCTTTGATGCGGATGAGCCATTTGTCGCCCAGTTCGTGGCGCAACAGGTCGCTGAAGGTGCGCGACTGATAGACCTGGCCGTCGCTGAGGAAATATTTCCGTCCTGTCTTCCCGTGGTCGAGTGCAAGGAATACTGCCTGCACCACATCCTGCACATAGACGAAGGTGATGTCCTGACGTTTATAGCCGGCGGCAAAGTCGGTATGCTGTTTGATGCTCTGTGCCATGAGGAAATAATCGCGTTCGCGCGGGCCATAGACTCCCGTGGGTCGCAAGATGACGTAGGGGAAATCCTCCAGTGTGTCGAGCCACTGTTCTGAGGCCAGCTTGCTCTTGCCGTAAGCCGTATTGGGCTTCGGTGTGTCGGTCTCACGTATCTCCTCATAGGGCTGTTTTTCGCGGATAGGGCCGAACACGCTGAGCGAACTGATATACACAAACCGTTTCAGCGGCATCTCGAGCGAACGGATGGCATTGACCAGATGTTTGGTGCCTTCGGTGTTGATGCGGAAGAAGTCCTCCTGTTTAAGACATTTCGTCACACCTGCGGCATGCACCACATAGTCGAAACGATGGTCTTTCAACTGCTCGCGCAACTGCTCCTCGCTGTCGAGGTTAAGTTCGATAAAGTTGATGCGCTCGTCGGTGAGAAACTGCTTGGAACTGGATTTGCGCATGGCTGCCCACACGTCCATTCCGCGCTTCAATGCCTCTTCGACAATGAAACTGCCGATGAAGCCGCTGGCCCCTGTGATAAGTATTTTCTCCATGAAAAACAGTTGATTATGGGGGTGTTACTATTTTTTTATTCAAAATTTTTTGCAAAGTTACAAATTATTTTGTTATTTTGCGGAAAACTAATTCGAATTACTATGGGAAAAGGCAAAAAAGGCGGAAAACGCATGACTAAGAAGCAGTTGGCTGACGTTTTGACAAGTTTCTTCACAACCCAGCCAAATGAGACTTTCACGTTCAAACAGATATTCAGAGCGTTGCACCTCGACACTCATCCGTTGAAGATGCTCGCGCTCGACACCATGGAGGAAATGGCGTGGGACGATTTCCTCAGCAAGGTGGATGATCACAGTTACCGGCTCAACACAAAAGGCCAGGTACAGGAGGGTGTGTTCCGCCGCAAGTCCAACGGTAAAAACAGTTTCCTGCCCGACGATGGCGGCAAGCCTGTGTTTGTGGCTGAACGTAACTCGATGTTCGCACTCGACGGCGACCGGGTACGCGTGTCGTTCATGGCGCGCCGTCGCAATCACATCAAAGAGGCGATGGTGACTGACATCCTGGCCCGTGCACGCGACACGTTTGTCGGCAAGTTGCAGGTGGAGCGCGATTTTGCCTTCCTCATCACCGAGAGCAACGTCTTCGTGCACGACATCATGGTGCCGAAGAAAAAACTCAAGGGCGGACAGACCGGCGACAAGGCCGTGGTGAAAATCACGCAGTGGCCCTCGAAGGAGTCGAAAAACATCGTGGGCGAGGTCATCGACGTGCTAGGAAAGACCGGCGAGAACAACGTCGAGATGCATGCCATCCTGGCGCAATACGGATTGCCTTATAAATATCCCAAACATGTGGAGGATGCCGCCAACCAGATATCCGCTGAGATTACGCCCCAGGACATCGCCGAGCGTGAGGACTTCCGCGAAGTGTGCACCTTTACCATCGACCCGAAAGACGCGAAAGACTTTGATGACGCACTCTCCATCCGCGAGGTGAGCAAAGGCCTCTGGGAGGTGGGTGTCCATATCGCTGATGTGTCGCATTATGTGAAAGAGGGCTCTATTATCGACCGCGAGGCGCAGAAGCGTGCCACCAGCGTCTATCTCGTCGACCGCACCATACCGATGCTGCCCGAACGGCTCTGCAATTTTATCTGTTCGCTTCGTCCCGACGAGGACAAACTGTGCTACAGCACCATTTTTGTGATGGACGAGAATGCCGATGTGAAGTCATGGCGACTGGTGCATACCATCATCCGCAGTAACCGCCGGTTCGCTTACGAGGAGGCGCAGGCTATCCTTGAGGCCAACGGTGTGAAAGACGGTACAGGCGAACCCGCACCTCCCGCACCCAAGGGCGGCTATCAGGGCGAGTTTGCCACCGAACTGGTGATGCTCGACCGTCTGGCGAAGAAGATGCGTGCAGCGCGTTTTGCCAACGGGGCCGTGAAGTTCGACCGCGAGGAGTTGCATTTCGACATCGACGAGAAGGGCAAGCCCGTGCGTTGCTATTTCAAGGTTTCGAAAGACGCTAATAAACTGATTGAGGAGTTTATGCTGTTGGCCAACCGCACGGTGGCTGAGAGCATCGGACGGGTGAAGAAGGGTCAGAAAGCAAAGACGCTGCCCTATCGTATCCACGATTCACCCGATCCCGCTAAGTTGGAGAACCTGCGCGAGTTTGTTGTGAAGTTCGGCTATCGTCTGAAGACTGCCGGAACCAAAGGAGCCATTTCACGCAGCCTGAATGCGCTGATGGAGGAGAGCGCTGGCCGCCGCGAGCAGAAACTCATCGAAACGGTTGCCCTGCGCGCCATGATGAAGGCCAAATACAGCGTGCACAATATCGGTCACTATGGCCTGGCGTTTGAATATTACACCCATTTCACCAGCCCCATTCGCCGCTATCCCGACACGATGGTGCACCGTCTGCTGACCCGTTATCAACAGGGCGGTCGCAGTGCCAATAGGGAGCATTACGAGGAATTGTGCGAGCACTCGTCAGACATGGAGCAGACGGCTCAATATGCCGAGCGCGACTCTATCAAATACAAGATGGTGGAGTTTATGGGCGATAAGATTGGCGAGGAGTTCGAAGCCCACATCAGTGGCATCCAGTCCTACGGCATCTACTGCGAGATTGACGAGAACCACTGCGAGGGCATGGTGCCCATGCACGACCTCGATGACGACTACTACGAGTTCGACGAGCGCAACTATTGCCTTGTGGGCCGCCGCCGTCACCACAAATATCAGTTGGGCGATCCTATCCGTATCAAAGTGGCCCGTGCCAATGTCGAAAAACGCCAATTGGACTTCACGCTGGTGAAGTAGTGGGGTAGTTCAGGAGTTCTGTAGTTCAGGAGTTCTGTAGTTCAGGAGTTCAGACAATAGTTCACAGATTATATTCGGGCGGATTTGCATATGCAAGTCCGCCCGAAAGTGGTTTTATTACTTTGTTCTTTCGCCCTTTCAGGGCTGTCGTCTGTGTCTGCTTTACCGGGGGTTACACCCCCGTCTATGGTCTCATCGCCCTTTCAGGGCTGTTGGTTTATTATCGGTTGTTGACCGTTGGTTTCCGATGACATGGCGTTTTTCTACATCTTTTTTAAACAAAAAGGGTGTCCGCTAAAAGCCAGCAAATCATCTCAAGGGCGTTAGCAGCTCCCCTCCTATAGGGGAGGGGCTGGAGTGGGGTCAGTCAGTAACTCATCCTCGACAGCAAAATCCCTTCCTTCGGACGGGGAGAGGGGGAGGCTTCCCTACAATTGTCCCGCTTCTACCAGCAACACCACGCGCTCGGTGAGGCGGTCGGTGGTTTCGGGTTTGTATTCCTTTTTGAGTGAAGCGCCGAAAGCCCATGCGAAAGCCTGCCAGAATCCGGCGCGTATGGGTCCCATAAAAGCTTTCACAATGTCGTATGAGGAAGAGTTGCACTCGCGGTAGATGAGTTTGATGAGCAATTTTCCCTGTGAGTAGGTCAGTTTCTTCATTCTGGGTTTGTAGGTCTTGTAGATGTCGTCCTCCACGCGTTTCATGTGCTCGTCCTTCGCCTTTTTGTCGGGCAACGTCTGCAAATACTCGTAGGTCTCGATGATAATCTGGTTGGCCTCCTTAGCGATGGGCAACACCTTTTTCACATTGCGCACCAAGCGGTTGTAGGATTTCTGCTGACTGCTCGTCTTAAGTTCCACGGGAGGATAGACATACACATTGCTCAGGTCCATGAACAGGATGCTGTCGCCATCGACCAGTGCCTTGCCCACTTTCATCGTAGGCACAAATGTGGGATTGTCCATGTCCACGTCACGGTCTTCGGGGTTTACCTGCTGTGCCGGCGGCTGTTGACCGTTGGGGTTTTTCCCAATCCACCCCTGTGCCGCCACCGAAAGGGTGCAGCACACAGTGATGAGCATGACAAACAATCGTTTCATGCGGCAAAAATAAAGATAATCATTTTAATGACCAAATTATCTGCCCAAGATTTTTAATAAGAGCCTGCCAAGGTGTATGCACGTCAGCAGATAATGGGCGGATACACATAAAGTACTATTGGTGTCTGCTAAAAGATGGCAAATCGTCTCAAGGGCGTCAGCTTGTTCCCCTCCCATGACAGGAAGGGGGCTTTTTCTTACTTAATCACGATCTTTTTCCCGTTTACGATATACACGCCCTTTTGGGTGGGTCTCATGTTGAGTTTGCGTCCGTCGAGAGTGTAGTAATCACCTTCCTCGTCAATGGGAGCAGGGTCGGGTGTGATATGGTCGATGCCCGTGGTCTTCGGCACGAAATACATACGGTTGCCGAAGACGGACAACTTATCGGCGGAGTGCTGCGGATACTGTGCCATCATGGCGTAATATTGTTTGCCGGGTGTCAGTCCCTCGAAATGAAAATCCAGTTTGACCGACTTCCCCGCCGCGAGGTTGAGATTGCCCGATTGAGCCAGTTTGATGCTGGTGCTGCTCTCGGAAGTGAAGAGGGCGCATGCCACTGGCCGGTAATATCCTTGTGAGGCGTTGTTCTTCACCGTAGCGTGGATATCCGCTCCGCCGTAAGCCACATCAACGGTATAGTTGGTCAGAGCCAGGTTGCTGTCGCCTGTGGGCGGACTGACTATTTTCACCTGATAGGGTCCGATGTCATTTTTTCCTGTCTCGTCGATATCTATCCACAGGTTCCATGTGCCAGTGCTCTTGGGGGTGAAGAAGAGGCTTGCCTCTTCGGTGGCGCCCGCTTCTATCACCATATTGGTCTTGCTTACGTACTCGCCTTTCTCGTCGGTCTTCGAGGCAAAGAGATAGAACACGTTGTTGAACTCTTCGCCCGTGTTGTTGACGGTGATCTTCACCTCCTGGGCCATGTTCACAATCTTATTGCCTGTGCAGGTGACACTCTTCACATGCAGGCTGCCCTTCGGATGGCGCGACATCGACTGCTTTTGGCCGTTTTTCATCACCACCTCGATATAGGTCTCATAGTCGCCCTGCACGCGATACCAGTCGGAGCCGTCGACTCGGTTGAAGGGATAGAATCGGTAGGTGCCGTCGGTCAGTTCCATCGTATTCACATCTTGACTGAAGGTTCGCTGTACAAAGGTTCCAAATTGGTCAGTCAGTGTGGTCAGATAGAATGACCCGTCGTTGTTGTTCACATCCTGATATGCCAGTCCGTATTGGAAGGTGCCTGCTATGCCGGTGCGGTTCCAGTAAACCGCCTCGATGGTCGATCCGCTATAACTCATGTCGGACAGGGTCAGTATGCGCTTGTCGTCGGTGTTGTCGGTGGCTCTCTGAATACCCACCACAGCACCTTGGTCCATGGTGTAACCGTCTTCAGTTCCGCTGCTGCCCGTGCCGCCGCCGTCGGGGTTGAGCAGGGTGAGTTTGTAGTAACCGTCGTGGTTGCCGCCCCATCCCCAGTTGATGTGATATAATCCGTTGCCGTCATAGCCGTCGCACACAAAGGAGTGACCGCCGCCTGTCGATGAACCGTCGTAACACACCGGCCGGCGGTTTTTCAGTTCTTTGTATATCAGGTTGTCCCATCCTGCCGCAGAGTAATCAGTGCGCAACGCATAGCGTGTGTTGGTGTCATAGCCGAAATAAACACGCAGCGCATTCGCCACATCCTCAGAGTAGGCCGCCGACGAACCGGTGCCGTAGTCCATCTTCACCGCCTGACCGCAATAACGCATCAGCCATGCCACGGCGTTCATCTGGGTAGTGCTCTCACTGCCCTGATAAGTGTCGAGCATGTTGTCCCAATCGAAAGTCTTGACAGACAAGGCGCTGAGAGTGCCGAGTGTCTCATTCGCCTCGTACGAGGGTATCTTCTTTGTTGATGCCACTGGCCAACGGTGGTAGCGCATGACCTGTGCCATCGATGTGGCAACGCAACCTGTCATGCATCGATTGCCGCCGATGGACGGGCATTGGCGGTTGAAGGCGTCGCCCTGTGAGGTGGCTTTTCCTTGGTCCCATCGTGAGGTAATCATGGGCGTGATGGCGGCATGTACAGGTACCTGGGCAGGAGCCACCCTGCGTCCTTGGCGCAACGCCTCGATTTGGTCGGCATAGCCTTGCAGCCACGCACGCATATTGTCAGGCAACTGTTCTTCGTCGAATGTCCCCTCGTCGGTATAGCCGAGAATGTCGCCCACACGGCTGTCGCCCGAGATGAGCACGAAACCCTCATTGCCGGTGGTGTTGAACACATAGTAGGCGGCCGCCTCTTGTCCATGGGTGCCGGGAGCCCTACGCGGAGTGGTCTTCACTTGCTTTCCTTTCTCGCTCATAAACGCCTGCGCTTTCAGATACGCCTCGCTCATGCTGATTGTCTGTGCCAGACCAATCAGACTCCAGCACAAACATATTGTCAAAAGTACTAATCTACGCATGGTGATAATTTTTTGACAAAGATAACGTAATTTTCTGATTATCCAAAATTTATAGACACAATTTCCACTACTCCTTCCTTTGGGTGCTGCCCTGGGCTAGATGTTGATGTTGTTTTGGAAATAAGTGTCTGTCCTCCCCAAAATACCCGTGATATCCGAGTGACTCGTGTTTGTATGAAACGAGAGTTAAAACTTCCACCTGAGTTGCAATTGCAGATCGGTGCGTGAGGAATGGTCGATAGCCTGCAGACCTGAACCGATGACGGAGCGGTCGAAATAATTGACAGTCTGAAGGCGGGCGATAAACAACAGGCGGTTGCTGATGTCGGCTCGAGCCATCACACTATAACGGATGCCCTCGCCGTCGTATGAGGAGAAAGTGTATTGGTAGAGCATCCCGGTGTCATAAGTGTAGATGCGGCTCTCGTAATCGTCGGTATGGAAATAACCAGCCGACGTGTCGAGATGCAACCATCGGCAAGGAGTGGCGCTGAACGTCTCGCTCACCATCCACCCAAAACGGTTGCCATGGAACTGCGACAGGGTCATGTCGGCTTGGGTCATGCTTTTCCACGTTGCAGTACCATACCCGGCGGTCAGGCGCCAACGATGCACCGTCTGGTAGGTCAGCCCTTTTACTTCATTCTGCTTCGTCGCGGTGTTGTATTCAGAGAAATCGCGCTGCCGATAACGTATCCGATAGCGGGCGGAAGCATTGAAACGGGTGCCGTGATAGGCCGCTTGAAACAGGTTGTCCCATGCGTGTGACGAGCGTCGGGTGGACATATAAGTGGGTTCGGGAAAATAGACATAGTCGGTATATGCCAACAATTGCCACTGTTGCGCCGGTTGCCATTTCACGCCTGCCATGATGCCGTTCTCGTTTTGCACGTTGCTGCCCTCGCTGTAACTGTTGGCATGGAGCGAACAGTAGCGCGGCGCGTAATAACGCTGCAAAGCTATGAGCGACAGCGCCCACGATGGCTGGTAGGTGACGGTGTTGACGGTGGCGATGCCGCCGTTGTCGCTCGTGGCCGTCTCGCCGCTGAACATGATGCGATGGCCTGTATATCCGTAATGGGCTCCGATGTGGAAGAATGACTTGCCTTCGGGCGCGTTTTTCCTATATGAGACGCTCCGGTCGGGCAACAGCGGCAGGTCGAATGCGTCATAGGTGGCCGTGGCGCCGAAATTCCAACCTCCCAGACGGTAGTTGACCATGCCGCCGGTCAACAGTTCATTGACATTGTTTTTCTTGTTGATTTCTGTCAGCGTGCGGTGATAACCGGTGCGCAGGATAGTGGCCACGCCACGCTCGTCGCTGGTCAGTGTGGCGTCGATACCACGATAGGAGACAAACGCGGTCAGGTCGAGTCCTTTGCATGCTTCGACCGTGAAGGCAGCTCCTTGCAGATAGTCGCGGTCGAAACGCGAGGCATGCGGACGGATCTGGTCGCCATGGTTGCCCAGCGAGTTGAGGGCGGAGAGTTTGCCATAGCCGAAATCATTGTTCAGCACCAATCCCATGCCCGAAGCGATGCGGTAGCGGCCGACGGTCAACTGCTTGACAGGACCGAGCCGTTTCACATTGATATAGAAAGAATAGAAGTCATAACCCTGACGGTTGTGCTTGTTGAAAAAAGGCTCGCCTGCTTCTTGGTCGGCTATCAGTCCTGCGCTTACCCGGTCGCGATATTGGAAACGATAGCGCAGCGTGTGGGCATAGCGGTCACCCAGATAACCTTCTTTGTCGCCCCGGCGCTCGTAAAACGGCACCCTCATCGTCAGCATGGCTTCATGGCGTCCGTATTTTTGCAAATCGCTCCACCGCAATGGTTCTTTGTGCTCAGGCTCTGCCGCCACGATGAAATAAGAAAGCAACCGTCGTGTAAAATAATCGATAGACCCGATCATCGCCAGTTCGCCCAGTGATTTCATCGCGCCGTACTGATAGATATAGGCCTGTATATCCTCAACTTGCTGGGCGTTGAGAAAGGGAATCTGCTCCAACTGCTCACGGCTGGCGCTGTTGATGTTGAGCGGTTGTTCTTCCAATTGGCACAACACGTCGAACATCTCCTCCCAATGGCCTGGTTCGGTATCGTCGAGTGTGGTCATATCATCTAGTAGCGATTGCCACGGGTGTACCGACTGCGCCTCCACAGGAGTTGTTACTGGAGCCTCCACAGTCTCCTCTGCAGGCTTTTCCCCGACCGACTGCGCCCCGACAGGCAGCGCCATGCCGAATGTCATGAGGCAAAGAAAGAGGAGTGAGCGGTTTTTCATAGGCCGGTTTTTAATAAAGTCATGCAAATATAACCATTTCTACTTAAAATTCAACAATATCAAGATAATATTCAGCTAAATCTATGCTTTTATACCCACATTTAGCCGCTTATCCATTTTGGAAATAGGCTAAATTGGTGCTTCAAAAACGTTACATGCCCTGCACAGGTTCCTTTGAGAATCTATTTGGGTAGTATAATTACCCCAAATAAAGAAACCGACGGTTCGGGGTGTGTGGTGTCACACGCAGGGAACCGTCGGTTGTTGTGATATGAGGAAAGTGGTTATTGTTCGCTGAACAGTACTTGCAGTACGGTCTGTCCTACGGCTTTGAGAGTGTTCCGGTCGATGTGATTCATGTCGTCATTGACGGTATGCCAAGTGGGACCGAACGAACTCTCCTCGCAGTTGGGGTAGAATGGGATGATGTCGATGGTGGGGATGTTGGCCTGTTCGTTGACAGGGATATGGTCGTCGGTAATGCGTCCGCCCTGCTGCATGGGGAAGTAATTGCTATATCCTGCGGCGCGTGCTGCCGACCATACCTTATCGACGATGACGGGTGCCAGTTGCTTGGAGAAAATCTCCTGATAGAAGGTGGCGTTCTCGCCGCCCACCATGTCGAGCAGTATGCCGTAAAGCGTCTGATAGTTGGTGGGCCGCTGGTAGTTTTTCGCCCAGTATTGAGCGCCGAGTGCCCATGAGTCTTCTCCAGACAGTCCGGTCCATTGTGGCACGCCCCAGTCTTCGGCGTCGAAACAGACGAAATCTACGCCTACCTTGAGTGTGGTGTCATTTTGCAGCACACGGGCCACTTCGAGCAGCACAGCCACGCCCGAGGCACCGTCATTGGCAGCCATGACAGGTTTCCACCAGTTAGTGCTGTCGGGGTCGTTGTCGGCCCAGGGACGGCTGTCCCAATGTGCACAAAGCAAGATGTGCTTGGGTCGGTCTGCTCCGAGCGATGCGATGATATTGTTGCTTTGCAGGGGTGTAGCGTCATATCCTCGCAACACAGCTTTCTGCTGCGTCACCTGACAACCGTATTTCTCGAACTGGCTGACAATCCATTTGGCACAATCGTCGTGTGCCTGACTGTTCATCGTGCGCGGTCCGAAATTGCATTGTGCGGCGCAGAATGCGTATGCCGAGTCGGCGTTGAATGCCGGCACATTGGCAGCCTCCACAAAGGTAGTGTTGGCATCTTGTTGGCCCTGCGGCTTGTTTCCGTTTTTACAACTGGCAGCGGTGAACAGGATAATGACCGTGACCGCTATGATGGAATAAACGATAGAATATTTCATTTTATTATTTGGTTGTTTGGGGGATTGGTCGTTTGGTCGTTTGGGGGGTGGCAGCGACATAGCCGCTGCATACAAAGAAGAAATCAGTGAAGCGAGCATATCTCTTGCCTCTTGCTTCTTGCCTCTTGCTTCTTGCCTCTTGCCTCTTGCTTCTTGCCTCTTGCTTCTTGCCTCTTGCTTCTAAGAACTACTCTTTCATGTTTTGTACCTGTGCCATGACGCGGAGCCAGTTGCCGCCCCATATTTTTTGGATGTCGCGCTCGCTGTATTTGCGCCGCAACAGGTGGAGAGTGAAATTGATAAGTTCCGACGAGTCGGCGATGCCTCTCACGCCACCGTCGCCGTCGAAGTCGGTGCCCAGACCCACATGTTCGATGCCCATGATGCTGATGGCATGCTCCAAGTGGTTGAGTGCGTCAAGGATGGTGGCCTCGCCTTGTTTGCGCAGGAATCCCCCGTAGAGCGTGATATGCGCCACACCGCCTTTTCGGGCGAGTTTTCGCATCTGGTCATCGCTGAGATTTCGCGGCACATCGCACAAAGCCTTGCAGTTGGAATGGCTGCACACGATGGGTGTCTTGCTTATCTCCAGGGCATCGTAGAAACTGCTTTCAGCGGCATGGCTCAAATCGACCATGATGCCTTGGCGGTTCATCTCTTCGATGACCTGTTGCCCGAATTTGCTCACGCCGTGGTGTGTTTCGCTGCCTTTTGCACTGTCGCAGATGTCGTTGTCGCCGTTGTGGCAGAGGGTCATATACACCACGCCGCGCTGTGCGAAGTGCTGTATGTTGTCGATGTCGTGGTTGAGGGCGATGCCGTTTTCGATGGCGAGCATGATGGATTTGCGTCCTTTGCGTTTGTCGTCATAGAGTTCGGCGGGTGTGCGTGCGATGCTGATATAGCGGTAGTTGTCCTTGACGATGTCCTCTATCTTGTCGAAGATAAGGTCGGCATATTCTTTGGGGCTTTTCACGTCGAAGGCCACCTTTGATGCGAATGTCTCACCCATTTTGGGTTGTGGCAGGTATGCAGCCATGATGACCGCATTTTGCCGTCCTTCCGACATTTTGTGCAAATCGACGAGAATCCTCGGGTCTCGTTGCTCGAAACGTATGCCCTGATGGAAGAACATGGGTGTGTCGCAGTGGGTGTCGAGTGTGAGCACGCGCTGGTGGAGGCGTTTGGCCACATAGAAATTGTTGGCTTGCTGCACGAGCCATTTGAACAGTTTCAGTCCTTCCTCCTCCAGCCATTCGGGATGCCACTGCACACCCATCATGGGTTTGTATTCGCTGCTCTCCATGGCTTCGATGACACCGTCGGGCGCAGTGGCAGTGACGTGGAAATGCGGCCCTGTCTTTGCTACCGCCTGATGGTGGAAGGAGTTGACAAAGATGCGCTCCGCACCGTAGATCTCATGCAACATGGAGTCTTTCTCTATGTTGACCGTGTGAGAGAAGAGGTTGCGGTCGCCATCCTGACTATGCTTGATGAGCGGATGTGGTGTGGTGTCGTCCTTGCCTTTCTTGTTGTTTTTCTTTTTGTCGTCGTCATCGTTGGCCGACGTCATGGCTGTCGCGATGTCTTGCACCACGCTTCCGTCGAGAGCCACCGCCATGGTCTGCACACCGCGGCAGATGCCGAGGATGGGTATCTGCCGGTTGTATGCCAACCGTGTGATGAGCAGCTCGGGCAGGTCGCGTGTGGCGTTGATGTTGTGCAGTTGGGGTGTGGGCTCCTCACCGGTCCAAAGGGGGTTGATGTCGCCTCCGCCAGTGAGCAATAGCCCGTCAAGGTGCTCCAAGGTGTTGACAATCACGCTTTTATCGTTGACGGGCGGTATGATAACGGGTGTGCCTCCCGCCGCCGTCACCTGTTCGTAATACTTGTCTCTGAGGCATGCGTCACCTTTCGAGAAGTTGGCAGTGATGCCGATGATGGGTTTGTGTATGGCCTCGGGGAAGGCTGAGTATATGTCGTTGAGATGTTCTTTCAGGTCAAACGATGATTCCATATGAAAGTGTTTTCTTTATTCTTCGTTGGTCAGTGTTTTCACGGGTATCTCGCGCTTGATACTTTGTTCGAGCGAGATGAGTGTCTCCGTAGCCACGACACCGGGAATGGACTGCAGTTGGTTGTTGAGCAGGTCCATGAGTTGTTCGTTGTCTTGTGCGTATAGTTTCACGAGCATGGTGTATGAACCTGTGGTGAAGTGGCACTCCACGATTTCGGGAATGTGTATGAGTTTTTCCACCACGCTTTTATACATGTTGCCGCGTTCGAGCGTGATGCCCACATAGGTGCAAGTGCTGTAGCCGAGACTTTTTGGGTTGACATCGAATCCGCTGCCCGTGATGACGCCGTCTTCGATGAGGTGCTGCACACGTTGGTGTATGGCCGCGCGCGACACGTTACATTCCGCCGCCACATCTTTGAACGGTATGCGTGCATTTTGAGAGAGTATGCCCAGAATTTTCCTGTCGAGGTTGTCTATTTTTTCCATATTTGTGATAATGTTTGACAATTTGAAAGCAAATGTAGGCATAATAATTGATTTGTGCAACAAAAATCCCCGTTTTTTGTGAAAAACGGGGGATTTTTGTGATAAATATGAAATTCGGAATGATTTCGTAATTCGTATTTATTTAATCGCGTCAAGTTCCATGATGAAGATGAGGGTGGAGTAGGGGGGTA
>CAMJAO010000022.1 GCA_946403615.1 uncultured Prevotellaceae bacterium | reverse complement strand
ATCTGTCCGGCCTCTCTTTCACCGTAAGCCAGTTCTTGCGGCACATAGATTTCCCATTTACTTCCCACGGGCATGAGGGTGAGCGCCTCGGTCCATCCCTTGATGAGTTGTTTGGGTCGGAAGTCGTTGGTTTGGGGCGTGCGTTTGTATGAACTGTCGAAGACGGTGCCGTCGATGAGCCGTCCTTCATATTTTACGGTCACCATGTCATCCTCTTTGGGGGTGGGTCCTTTGCCTTTTCTGATCACGCGGTATTGCAGTCCGCTGGGCAGTGTGACGACACCTTTTTTCTTGGCGTTCTCTTTCAAGAATTTCTCGCCTTCCTCTTTGGCTGCCTTCGCCTTTGCTTCACGTTCAGCCTTCATCTTCGCTTCTTTCTGTTGGAAGTAGTCGTTGAAGATGCGCTGAGCGTCACGAATAGGGATTCTCGGCTGTTTGTCAGTGAAAACGTCTTTTATGGCATTGGCGAATTCCTCGACATTCAGGTCTTCTACACCCATCTGCTTGAGTTGGAGACCGAAGCGCAATCCCAGGGAATAACTGACGGAGTCGTCGGGAGTGACGAGCACGGGCGACTGTGAGTTGCGAGCCGCATTATTGTCGCCTGCGGTCAGGGGGTTGAAAGAGGCACCCGCCATGATGACGAGTGCCCAAAGAATGAGTTTTTTCATTGATTATTTCTTTGTCTGTGCGGGCTGTGCGGGCTGAGCGGGAGCTGCTGCAGGCTGTGTGGGAGCAGGCTCGATTTTCAGCAGTTCGATTTTGAAGATCAGAGCCGAGAAGGGCTGGATGGGACCTTGCTGGCGACCTCCGTAGGCCTTGTCGGCAGGGATGTAAACTTCCCATGTGCTGCCAACAGGCATGTTGAGCAGAGCATCGCGGAAACCGTCAATCAGAGCACCCTTGCTGAGGCTCATGGGAGCGGCCTGGCCGCGCTCGTAAGAACTGTCGAACACAGTGCCGTCGATGAGTTTGCCCTCATAGTTCACCTTCACATTGTCGCCGTCATTGGGTTTGGCGCCGGTTCCCTCTTTGAGCACTTTATACTGCACGCCTGAAGGCAGGGTCTTCACACCCTCTTTCTTGGCGTTCTCAGCTATGAATTTCTCGCTCTTCTCTTTGTTGTCCTTGTATTTCACGGCGTTCTCTTTCTCTAACTCCAGAGTCTTCTTGACCATGATTTCTTCCTGGATCTTTTTTACCATCGGGTCAATCTGTGACTCAACAGTGGCGGGGTCGAAGATGGATTTGTCGCCAGAGAATCCGGCCATCACACCTGCCATGAGGTTTTGGTAGGAGAGATGCTTGACAGAGTCGCCCATAAACACCTGACGGTTGACGCCTTCAGCCATCTGCTGACCGAGAGCAACACCTTTATTGTAAGCCTCTTTCGCTTTATCGCCGGCTGAGAGGATAGCGTCGCTCATACCTTTGACAAAATCGTCGAGATAGGTAGAGTCGATGCCCATCTGCATGGTGGCATAACCTTTGAGTTGTGTGCCGTTGAGTTGTCCGATAGCGTAACTAATGGTGTCGATGTCATTGTTCAAGTCGGCCTTAGCCGTTTTTCCGCATGATACGAATGCTGCTGCAGATACTATGACAGCAGCTAAAAGAAGAATTTTTTTCATTTTTTTATTGGGTTTTTTATTGGTTTTTATGAGTATGGTGGGAGTAATGGGAATTATGGGTGTGTTTGACTATTGTCTTCACTCCTTCATTCCTCTGTTCCTTCACTCCTGATGAATTACTTTACCTCGATCAGTTCTACATCAAAGATAAGTGCTGAATACGGGGGGATGGATGCGCCTGCTCCACCTTCGCCATATCCTAAGCGGTAGGGGATGAAGAGACGGTATTTGGCACCTTCCTGCATGAGTTGCAGACCTTCGGTCCAACCAGTGATGACCTGATTGAGGGGGAATTCTACGGGTTCGCCGCGCTGCACGCTGCTGTCAAAGACTGTGCCGTCGATGAGGAATCCCTCGTAGTGGCACAACACGGTGTCGGTGGCTTTCGGCTTTTTGCCGTTACCCTCTTTCAGCACTTTATATTGTAATCCGCTGGGCAGTGTGATGACGCCTTCTCTCGTGGCGTTATCGGCGAGGTATTTCTCACCGGCCTCTTTCGTCACCTTTCCGTTAGCGGCACGCTCAGCAGCCATTTTTTGCTCTTTTTTACGGAAATATTCCTCGACGATGCCTTGTGCCTCGTGGTGCTGCACTTTCAACTCGTTGCCGGCAATCACGTCTTTGATGGCTTCGGCGAAATCATCGATGTTCAGGTCGTTGGCACCCATCTGCACCAATTGGTGTCCGATGCCCAGTCCTAATGCATAACTAACTTTGTCCATTTTTTTGATACTTTTCCTTAATATTTTGAATTTTGGCTGCAAAGGTACGATTTTTTTGTAATTACCTTATTATATTTACTAAAAAAAGAGTATTTTTGTACTTTGTTAAGGAAAAAGAACCCGATAGACATTATTGACCCATAAACCCTATTAGCCCAATAATAACCCAATCATATAATCAATCATGAAGAAAATCGTAGTTTTAACCGGAGCAGGAATGTCGGTTGAGAGCGGTCTGAAGACGTTCCGCGATGCCGACGGATTGTGGGAGAATTATCCCGTGCAGCGCGTGGCCACCCATGAGGCGTGGCTGGAAGACCCCGAATATGTGAATGCTTTTTATAACATGTTGCGCCGTAAATGCGCCAATACCCAGCCCAACGAAGGTCACCGTCTGGTGGCGAAGTTGCAAGACAATTATGATGTGACAGTGGTGACGCAGAATGTGGACAACCTGCATGAGATGGCAGGCAGCAAGAAAGTGATACACCTGCATGGCGAGTTGATGAAGGTCTGCTCGTCGCGCGATGTCGATGACCCCCGCTATCACAAGGTTTTGACCCCCGAGAATCCCGATGTGGCTCCTGGTGAGAAAGCGGGCGACGGTTCGTTGCTTCGCCCCTTCATCGTGTTCTTCGGCGAGGCAGTCCCCAAGATTGAGGATGCCGTGGTCGAAGTGAGCCAGGCTGATATCCTGATTATTATCGGCACATCGCTGGTGGTTTATCCCGCCGCGGGCTTGTTGCACTATGCCCCGCAGGGATGCCCGGTTTATCTGATTGACCCTGCCGACATGGGTCATCGCTCAGGTGTGACCCACATCCAAAAGGGTGCATCTGAAGGTATGAAAGAATTGATGGAGATGTTATAGAGACCCCTCCCCATCCCTCCTCGAGGGGAGAGAGTAGTCACCCTTTAGGGAGATGAGGTAAAATAACCAATACACCAACAATTATTATTTGGGCGGGACCAATGGTTCCGCCCAAACACATTATCATACATTGTTGAACTGACTACATTTTCCCCTTTTGGGGGGGTACAAGCCTGGAGGGGGTATAGAGGGGCTCCATTATCCCTCTTTCTGCTTCACGCCCATGCGTGCCTCAACCACATTGACGACATAGTCGCCGAGTTTTTCGCACTCGCTGATGAGGTCCATGTACATGGTGCCGATGGCGTAGGTGTATTTGTGGTCGTTCACATCGTTGATGTTCTGGCTCTTCAACTGGTTGCGGTAGTTGTTGATTTCGTTCTCGATGTTGAACGATCTGTTCACGTCGAGTGATTCGCGCCGGGTGGAAAGCATCACGTTCATCTGTGTGAGGGCGTCGTCGGCAAGCGCCATCATCTGGTGGATGTGATCATATTGGTCGTTTGTGAAATCTTCCTTGCCTTTGACACGTCGATTAAGTGTGCGGGCGATGTTATAACAAGCGTCGCCGATACTTTCTATCTCTGATATTTCGCGCAGCATGGCGCGAATCTGCGATTTGGTTTCGACGCTGAGGTGGGCATCGCTCACATTGTTCAGATATTTGGCAATCTCTATCTCCATGTTGTCGCTGATGCTCTCGTATTTCTCGATGCGTGTGAAGAGTTTGGCAAATTTGGCGTCATCTTTCTCCTCGACCAGTTCGCCCACCATATTGAACATTTTTTGTATACGCTGGGCGAAAAGCCGTATTTCTTTGCGTGCCTCGAGTACGGAGAGCTCGGGCGTTCCCATGATGCCGGTAGTGATGAAATGCAGACGTCCGTCCTCTTCCTCTTCATCCACCTTCTTGGGTTTGATGGCCCAGCACACAAATCGCTCTATATACTGAATGAATCCGATTTGCAGGAAAGTGTTGACTATGTTGAACACAGTGTGGAATGTGGCGAGTACGATTGCTGCCTTGATGGCGAAACCTGGCGCCGAAGCCGTGGCCTCAGGGTCGAATCCCACCATTTGGCATATAAAGCTGAGGAAGGGTTTCAGCACGATGAGCGCCCATGTCACTCCTATGGCGTTGATGATGAAGTGTGCGAATGCAGCCCGTCGCGCCTGAACGTTGGCCGTCACCGCCTTGATGTTGGCGGTGATGGTGGTTCCGATGTTCTCGCCCAACACGAGCATGATGCCCTGGTCGATATGGAGCACGCCAGTGGAACACAGCATCATGGTGATGGCCATGATGGCAGCCGATGACCGCACACATAGGGTGAGAATCGTACCCATGAGCAGGAAGAAGAGCTTGTTCCATGACGTGGGCTCATTGAAATTGATGAAGAACGATTTGATGGCCTCGCTGGCCTCCGGGTCCTGCACCAGTTGGAATCCAGTATCCTTGAGTGTTCCCAGTCCGAGAAAGAGGAAAGCCGCGCCAAACAGGAAGTCGCCGATGATGCGGCGCTTCTTCATATAGATGAGAATAATGCCGATGAAGAATGCGGGAAATACAAAACTGGATATGTTGACAGAGAATCCGAGCGACATAATCCACGCGGTGACTGTGGTGCCGATGTGTGCGCCCATGATGACGGCGATGGCTTGCAACAGTGTGATCAGTCCTGTGTTGACAAACGACACGGTCATCAGCGTGGTGGCTGTAGACGACTGCACGGCTGCTGTGACAAACATACCCGTGAGCATTCCGGTGAAGCGATTGGTGGTCATAGCGCCAAGGACATGACGCAGTTGCGGTCCAGCCAGTTTCTGCAAACTTTCACTCATGGATTTCATGCCGTACATGAGCAGTGCCAGCGAACCGATAAGTTTTAAAATAACCCAAATCGACATAAATATTTCTTTTTTTTTGTTGTATTATCTCAGAAATCAAAAAATATGAGTACCTTTAGCCCATCTTAACCAAAAAACAAAAATAGTAATGGAAGAGGTAGTACAAATCCGCTGCAAAAATAATAAAAAAACTCAAAATTTCCCCAAAGGAAGCACACTTTCTGAAATTTTTAAAGGCTTGGGTCTTGAGATGCGTTACGGGCCGGTCAATGCGAAGGTCAACAATCAGGTGGTTGATCTGGGGTTTACCGTTTATCGTAACAAAGACGTGGAGTTTTTGGACATGACGTCGCCTTCGGGCAACCGCGCTTACACCCGTACACTCTTTTTTGTGCTTTGCAAGGCAGTGCACGACCTCTTCCCCACAGGCAGTGTGGTGATAGACATCCCTGTGTCAAACGGTTATTACTGTGATTTGAACATCGGACAACCGGTGACCGAGGAGGTGGTGGAGCAGTTGCGTCTGCGCATGGACGAGATTATCGCCGAGGGTTATCCTGTGAAGCAATATGAGTGTCCCACCGAGGAGGCCATCCGCATCTTTGAGGAGCGCGGCACCTCGTCGAAGGTTAAATTGTTGCGCACCGCCGGTCGCCTTTACACCACCTATTATGACATCGACGGTTATGCCGACTATTATTACGGTTCGTTGCTGCCTAAGACCAACCAACTCTATCTGTATGGTCTGGAGAAATATTTCGACGGCATCCTGCTGCGCATCCCTTCACGTGAGGATCCCTCAAAACTGGGCGAGTTGATTCGTCAGGACAAGATGTTCGGCATCTTCCAGGAGCATCACCGCTGGCAGAATATTCTCGGTGTCTCTACCGTGGGCGATTTCAACGAGGCTGTGCTGGCTGGCTACGCCACACAGATAGTGAATGTGTCGGAAGCGCTGCAAGAGAAGAAAATAGCGCGCATCGCGGAGATGATAGCCGACCGCAAAGAAGTGAGGGTGGTGCTGATAGCCGGTCCGTCGTCGAGCGGAAAGACTACTACCTGCAAACGTCTGTCGGTGCAGTTGGCGTGCAATGGTCTGCGTCCGGTGATGGTGTCATTGGATGACTATTTCGTCAACCGCGAGGACACTCCCCGCGACGAGAGCGGTGATTACGATTTCGAGAGTCTTTACTCACTCAACCTGCCGTTGCTCAACGAGCAGATTAACGCTTTGCTGCGGGGCGACGAGGTGGAATTGCCGAAGTATAATTTTCAGGCGGGAAAGAGTGAGCGCAGCGGCAAGAAACTCCGCCTGAGTAAGGATGAGGTGCTCGTCATCGAAGGCATCCATGCGCTCAATCCCGAGTTGACCAGCCAGGTGCCCGATGCCCAGAAATTCCGTGTGTATGCGTCGGCGCTGACCACTATCTTGCTCGACCGGCATAATTACATCCCAACGACCGACAACCGCCTGTTGCGACGCATCATCCGCGACGCCAAATACCGTGGTGTGACCGCAGAGGAGACCATCCGCCGCTGGCCGTCGGTAAGACGCGGCGAAAAGAAGTGGATATTCCCGTATCAGGAGAACGCCGACGAGATGTTTAATACCGCCATGATTTATGAGTTGGCTGTCATTAAGCAACAGGCTGAGCAATTGCTTGAGTTGGTGCCGCAGAATGTGGATGAATATTCCGAGGCATACCGTCTGTTGAAGTTCCTCAGGTATATCAAACCCATCCCCATCACGAAATTGCCGCCCACCTCGCTGTTGCGCGAGTTTATCGGTGGTAGTTCGTTTAAGTATTAAAAGCCTCCCCCGTACCCCCTCCCAGGAGGGGGACAAAAACCTCATCCACGAACTCTCTCCAAAGAATGGGGGGGATAAAAACCTCACCCCTGCCCCCTCCATCCCGGACGAGCTCGCCCCCGTAGCCTTCCCAAAAAGCGGAGGGGGGATTACTGAATATCGAATTGCTTAATTGTGAATGACAATTGCGAGCGGTTTTTCTATAAAAATACAGCATTTTGTGATATTTTATGCATAAACTGTATTTTTATGCTAAAACATTTTGCCACATCAAATTATTTTTCGACCTTTGCACCCGATTTAGAGACACGGCCATAAATTCCATTTTTTGGCTGTTGTCTTTATCTCTTTAACAAGCGGAGTGAGCGATTACTTCTTTAACTTCTTCATCTTCCCTCTCATTGCTCCTTCCCGATAGATAATTCACATCAAATCATATAATAAAACACAATTATGGCAGAAAATTTGGAAGTGAAAGAACTCGACCAGGTGGTGGTGCGATTCTCCGGTGACTCCGGCGACGGCATGCAACTGGCGGGTAACATCTTCTCAACAGTGTCGGCAACTGTCGGCAATGGTATCTCTACTTTCCCTGATTATCCCGCTGATATCCGCGCCCCGCAAGGGTCACTCACTGGCGTGAGCGGATTCCAAGTGCACATCGGCGAGGGAAAGGTTTATACTCCTGGCGATTTGTGCGACGTGCTGGTGGCGATGAATGCCGCCGCGCTGAAGACACAGTACAAGTACTCGAAACCGCAGGCCACTATCATCATCGACACCGACAGTTTCGGTCCGAGCGACCTGAAGAAAGCGCAGTTTGCCACTGACGACTACCTCGGCGAGATGGGTATCGACCCCGACCGCGTGGTGCAATGCCCGTTGACAACAATGGTGAAAGACTGTCTGGCCGACAGCGGCATGGACAATAAGGCCGTGCTCAAGTGCCGTAACATGTTTGCGCTGGGTCTGGTGTGCTGGTTGTTCAACCGCGACCTCGACCTGGTGGCCATTTTCCTTCGCGAGAAGTTCGCTAAGAAACCTGCCATCGCAGAAAACAATATCAAGGTGGTGCAGGCCGGATATAACTACGGTCATAACGTGCACGCCTCAGTGCCCGCCACTTACCGCATCGAGTCGAAGACAAAGGTGAAGGGCCGCTATATGGACATCACCGGTAACAAAGCCACGGCTTACGGTTTGATAGCCGCTGCCGAGAAAGCCGGTCTGCGCCTCTTCCTCGGTTCCTATCCTATCACTCCGGCCACAGATATCCTGCATGAGTTGTCGAAACACAAGTCATGCGGCGTGATGACCGTGCAGTGCGAGGATGAGATTTCGGGCTGCGCCTCCGCCATCGGTGCCTCGTTCGCCGGTGCGCTTGCCGCCACATCGACTTCCGGTCCCGGCATCTGTCTGAAGTCTGAGGCCATGAACCTGGCCGTAATTGATGAGTTGCCGCTGGTCATCATCGATGTGCAGCGCGGCGGTCCCTCGACGGGTCTGCCCACGAAGAGCGAGCAGACTGACCTGTTGCAGGTGCTTTACGGCCGCAACGGTGAGTCGCCCATGCCCGTTATCGCAGCCACATCGCCCACAAACTGCTTCGATGCGGTGTATGCCGCCGCTAAGATGGCTTTGGAGCATCTCACCCCCGTGGTGCTGCTTACCGATGCGTTTGTGGCCAACGGTTCCGCCGCATGGAAACTGCCCGACATCGCCGAACTGCCCGAAATACATCCCCACTACGCTACAGAGGAGATGAAAGGCAACTATACCCCGTATCGCCGCGACGAGGAGACACTCGTGCGCTACTGGGCCATCCCCGGTCAGGAGGGTTACACCCATATCCTCGGCGGACTGGAGAAGGACGGCAAGACCGGTGCCATCAGCACCGAGCCTGAGAACCACAACGAGATGTGCCATCTGCGTGCCGAGAAAGTGGCGCGCATCCCCGTGCCCGACGTGGAGGTGACTGGCGACGTTGACGACGCCGAACTCCTGATTGTCGGTTTCGGTGGCACTTACGGCCATCTCTACTCTGCCATGGAGGAGTTGCGTGCGAAAGGCCACAAGGTGGCTCACGCCCACTTCGAATTCATCAACCCGCTGCCCGCGAATACGGCTGAGGTGCTGAAGAAATATCCGAAGGTGGTGGTGGCAGAACAGAACCTCGGTCAGTTCGCCGCATATCTGCGCACTAAAGTCGACGGTTTCGTCCCCTACCAATACAACGAAGTCAAAGGACAACCGTTCGTGGTTTCAGAAATAGTCAAAACTCTAGCCCCCCTCCTGACCTCCCCCGAGGGGGAGGAATGATTACTTCTTCAAAGGAAAGTATCTCGTAAAAGCTTTTTATGAGTTATGATTACCAAACAGCCGATCCTGCCTTATATGGCTTGTTGAAGAATCTTGCCAAGGAGAATCGTTCTCATCCTACAGAGGCAGAATTCATTCTATGGCAGTTTTTGAAAGACAATGCTTATGGCGTGCCATTTAAGAGACAACATATCATAGGTGATTATATAGCAGATTTCTTCTGTCTTCCTAAAAGGCTGATTCTAGAATTGGATGGTGGATATCACCAATTGCCTGATCAGCAAATAAGTGACAACATCAGGCAGCAATGGCTAGAAAAGCAAGGATTCACGGTAATCAGATTCACTAATGAAGAGGTAATAGGAAACTCGGAAGGCGTTTTAGAAAAAATAGAACATTACTTATTAATAGAACACAATGATGGAAACAAACAATAACATGTCAAACTATTCCTCCCCCTCGGGGGAGGCCAGGTGGGGGGCCGCTGATTATAAAAAAGGTCAGCCGCGTTGGTGTCCGGGGTGCGGCGACCATTTCTTCCTCGCTTCCCTGCATAAGGCGATGGCAGAGGTAGGTGTGGCACCACATGAGATGGCGGTCATCTCGGGTATCGGTTGCAGCAGCCGTCTGCCCTATTATGTCAACACATACGCCATGCAGACCATCCATGGTCGTGCTGCGGCTATCGCTACAGGCGCCAAGGTGGCTAACCCCAACTTGACCATTTGGCAGGTGTCGGGCGACGGCGACGGACTCGCTATCGGCGGTAACCACTTTATCCACGCCATGCGACGCAATATCGACCTCAACATGATATTGCTCAACAACCGCATCTATGGTCTGACCAAGGGCCAGTACTCGCCCACCAGTCCCCGCGGCTTCGTGTCGAAATCGAGCCCTTATGGCACTGTCGAGGACCCCTTCCGTCCAGCTGAGTTGTGCTTTGGCGCACGCGGACGTTTCTTCGCCCGTGCCGTGGCTACCGATGCTCAGGGAACGGTCGATATCCTCAAGTCTGCCTATGAGCACAAGGGTGCCGCCGTGTGCGAGA
Organism: uncultured Prevotellaceae bacterium; assembly: GCA_946403615.1. Lineage (GTDB taxonomy): Bacteria > Bacteroidota > Bacteroidia > Bacteroidales > Bacteroidaceae > Prevotella. Next base: position 4,548 of record CAMJAO010000022.1, on the reverse strand, counting down.
TACTGCAGAACTGCGTCATTTTCAACAATGGCACACACGACTCGGTCTATACCAAAGAGGGCCGTAAGAAGAACGCCATCTACGTGCGCCACGGCGAGAAACTCGTGTTCGGCGAGAACGATGAGTTCGGCCTGGTGCAGGAGGGCTTCGGCCTGAAGGTGGTGAAAATCGGCGAGGACGGCATCACACTCGATGATATTCTCGTTCATGACGCCCACTGTGAGGACAACACCCTGCAACTGAAACTCGCCATGATGGACCCGGAGAACGGTTTCCCCGTGGCTCTCGGCGTGATCCGCGATGTGGCAGCCCCCACCTACGAGGCCGCCGTCCACGAGCAGATTGCCCAAGTGAGTGCCCAGAAGAAGTACCATAACTTCATGGAACTGCTCGAGACCAACGATACGTGGGAGGTGAAGTAATAAACCTCACTCCTGAACACCCACCCCAACCCTCCCCAAAGGAGGGAGAAGAAGGGTGAAGGGGTTATTTGAACTTTGAACATTCATAAGGTCGTTAAGGTCATAGGGCTTTAACGACCTTGTTGTTTTTGTCGACTTTTCCGTTCGCCTTTAATGGCTTGCGGTGCTATTCTCCGCAAATTTGCGGAGAATAATATTGTTTTCCTCCGCAAAATGCGGAGATTATGATGAAAAGTCCTCTTAATAAAACAGTCAGGTTATCGGTTTGCTGCCGATAACCTGACATGAAAATAGGGGTATGACGATTTTATAATTTCTCGCCGTAGCAGAGGTCGCCGCAGTCGCCGAAGCCGGGAACGATGTATTTGTGCTCGTTCATGCCGGGGTCGATGGCGGCACACCAGACGGTGGCATCGTCGGGCAAGACGGCATTGATTACGTCCAGGCCTTCCTGCACCGCGATGACGCAGGCGATATGTATGCGTTTGGGTTTTCCTGTCTTCAGCAAAGCCTCAATGGCGGCGGCCATCGAGCCTCCCGTGGCCAGCATGGGGTCGACAATGAGCAGGGTCTTACCCTTGACGCTGGGCGATGCCATGTACTCGGCATGGACGCCCACCTCGGTGTGCTCGCGGTTGGTGTACATGCGGTAGGCCGACACAAAGGCGTTGTCGGCATGGTCGAACACCCGCAGGAATCCCTCATGGAACGGCAGCCCGGCACGCAGCACCGTGGCGATGAGCAGGTCGTCCTTCGGCAGATAGATTTCCGTGCTTCCTAGGGGCGTTGTCACTGTTTTGGGTTTATATTCTAAGGTCTTTGACAGTTCGAAGGCCATCAGTTGTCCTACGCGCTCGATATTGTGGCGGAACAACATACGGTTGCGCTGGTAACTCTTGTCACGTAACTCAGCCATATAGAGGTTGAGGATGCTGTTCTGTTCAGATAGGTTGATGATGTTCATGATGAAAGGTTTATGGTTGAAGGGTTTAGGGCTTAGTGTTCTAATGATGGATTTTTCGGGAGCAGGGGTGGTCTTTTCGTTTTTGCGGTGAGCGGTGAAGAATCACGTACGAGGAAGAAATGAAGCGGGAGAAAGAGAATGAGATGAAACCAGAAAAGTAGGAGAGGAGAGTGAGAGACAGATTATCAGGATTGCAAAGATAATATTTTTTGTAAACTGCGTGTTGCAAAATACGGCTCGGTCGTGAGATTTTTATAAAGTTTAACCAAAAATCGCGTGTTGCACATTGATTTTTGATGTGCAGACAAACATTTTTACAATGTTTTTTTCGTACCTTTGCAGCGATTTTTAAGGTAATCCCTTTTGCAGGATATATTCACTATTAAATACATACAAGAAAAAATGGCAAAGTTTGACAAGTCAGTTTTGGAGAAGTACGGTATCACCGGTACTACCGAAGTGCTTTACAATCCCTCTTACGAGGTGTTGTTTGAAGAAGAGACCAAAGAGGGCCTCACTGGATTTGACAAGGGTCAGGTGACAGAACTTGACGCCGTAAATGTGATGACTGGTATCTATACCGGCCGTTCGCCTAAGGACAAATATATCGTTGACGATGCCAACAGCCACGACAAAGTGTGGTGGACCACTGAGGGTTATCCCAATGACAACCACCCCATGAGCGAAGAGGTGTGGAAGACTGTGAAAGAGATTGCAGTGAAAGAGCTTTGCAACAAGCGCCTGTTTGTGGTGGATGCTTTCTGCGGTGCCAACGAGGGCACACGTCTGGCCGTTCGTTTCATCGTCGAGGTGGCTTGGCAGGCACACTTCATCAAGAATATGTTCATCCAGCCCAGCGAGGCTGAGTTGGAGGCTTTCGAGCCCAACTTCGTCATCTACAATGCTTCAAAAGCCAAGGTAGAGAACTACAAGGAACTGGGTCTGCGCAGCGAGACTTGTGTGGCATTCAACACCACCAGCCGTGAGCAGTGCATCATCAACACCTGGTACGGCGGTGAGATGAAGAAAGGTATGTTCTCGATGATGAACTACTATCTGCCTCTGAAGGGTATCGCTTCGATGCACTGCTCTGCCAATACCGATATGGAGGGCAAGAACACCGCCATCTTCTTCGGCCTGAGCGGCACGGGTAAGACGACGCTCAGTACCGACCCGAAGCGTCTGCTCATCGGTGACGACGAGCACGGCTGGGACGACAACGGCGTCTTCAACTTCGAGGGCGGCTGCTACGCCAAAGTTATCAAGTTGGATAAGGAGTCCGAACCCGATATCTACAACGCTATCCGCCGCAACGCGCTGCTGGAGAACGTGACAGTGGATGCCGAGGGTAAGATTGACTTCAACGATAAGTCCGTCACCGAGAACACCCGCGTCAGCTATCCTATCAATCATATTGAGAAGATCGTGCGCCCGATCTCTGCCGGTCCTGCTGCTAAGAATGTGATCTTCCTCTCCGCCGACGCCTTCGGCGTACTGCCTCCTGTTAGCATCTTGACGCCCGAGCAGACCAAGTACTACTTCCTCTCCGGCTTCACGGCTAAGCTCGCCGGTACCGAGCGCGGCATCACCGAGCCGACGCCCACCTTCTCGGCTTGCTTCGGTCAGGCGTTCCTGGAGTTGCATCCTACCAAGTATGCTGAGGAACTCGTTAAACGCATGGAAAAGAGCGGTGCCAAGGCTTATCTGGTGAACACCGGTTGGAACGGCACGGGCAAGCGTATCTCGATTCGCGACACCCGCGGCATCATCGACGCTATCCTGGACGGCGCTATCCTCTCGGCTCCGACGAAGAAGATCCCGTACTTCAACTTTGAGGTTCCCACCGCACTGCCCGGCGTTGACCCCGCTATCCTCGACCCGCGCGACACCTATGCTAACGCTGCCGAATGGGAAGAGAAGGCCAAGGACCTTGCCGGCCGTTTCATCAAGAACTTCGGCAAGTACACCACCAACGAAGCCGGTAAGGCACTCGTTCCCGCCGGACCGCAACTCTAATAAGGGCCAACGGCCAACAGCCAACGCCAACTGTCAACGTACGAAAAACGAGCTCTCGGGCTCGTTTTTCGTTATTCATCGTAATATTTGCATTTTTTCCGTAAATTCTTGCATATTCCGGGAATGTAAAACTAGTAAACTAGTACACTAGTAAACTCTCAACTCTCAACCAAAAAGGTAATCATCCACAACTGGGGAACTCAAGTTAGTATCTGCAATAAATTCCTCCAAAAAAGCCAAAAAATGCAGTAGATGCAATTTTTTTGGCTTTTTTTTTGCTCATATCAAAAAAAAGCAGTATCTTTGCACATATTTATAGATGATATTGGCCTATATGGAAACAATGACTATTCGGTATAACCCTGCAAATGATTTTGCACGAACGCTCGTAAATCTCTTGCGTCAAACAAAAGCTATCAAGATTATGAGTGATAGTGGGGTGACCTATGAACCTAATGCAGAAACCTTAGAAGCTGTTGATGACGTCAAAAACGGACGAGTTTATCATGCTGCCAATACGGAGGACTTATTTAAACAGATATTAGGTTAAGATGTACACCTTGGATTATACAGGCCGATTTAAGAAAGATGTGATAGTTTGTCAACGTCGAGGATATGATTTGGCAGCATTACAAAGGGTTATTAAATTTCTTGAAGAAGATGGCCAAGTGCCCCGGAATTACAAACCTCATAAACTCTCGGGTAAATTAAGTGGTTTTTGGGAGTGTCATATCGAATCGAATTGGCTTCTGATATACGATATTCAAGATACTATTCGATTAGTATCATTAGTTAGAACCGGAACGCACTCCGATTTACTAAGTAAGAAATAGTATGATACTGCAAGTAGAAGCTGAATCCAAACATTAAGTGATGAAATTATGATTATTGAAAGGCCTATACATGAGGCTATGAAGCTTGCTATTACTTTTGCAAATTCGGAGCAGCGACTTACAGAGATGATTCATATTTTTTAGCCGAAAGGCATTTTTTTTTATTTTTTTAGTAAAAATATTTGCTCATATCAAAAAAAAGTAGTACCTTTGCGCGATTTTTCGCGTTTATGTGCGAAGAATGTCCTGATTGAAAATAATAATAAAATATATAATACAATGTCAAAGATTTGTCAAATTACAGGCAAGAAAG
>CAMJAO010000021.1 GCA_946403615.1 uncultured Prevotellaceae bacterium | reverse complement strand
GAGAGCGTCATCTCGCTGAAAGCCGAGACCCACAATTTCCCCACCACCGTGGAGCCATTTAACGGCGCAGCCACCGGCACCGGCGGCGAGATACGCGACCGTATGGGCGGCGGCACGGGTTCATGGCCCATCGCCGGCACCGCAGTGTATATGACCGCTTATCCCCGGTTGAAAGGCGACGAAGGAAAAGACGTGGAACTGCGCGACTGGGAAGACATTCTCCCCGTGCGCCAATGGCTCTATCAGACACCTGAGCAGATACTCATCAAAGCCTCAAACGGTGCCTCCGATTTCGGCAACAAGTTCGGCCAGCCGCTCATCTGCGGTTCGGTGCTGACCTTCGAGCATCAGGAGGGCGACGAGAAATACGCTTACGACAAAGTCATCATGTTGGCTGGCGGTGTGGGCTACGGCACCAAGCGCGACTGTCTGAAACGTGAGCCGCAGAAAGGCAACAAAATCGTGGTCGTGGGTGGTGACAACTACCGTATCGGTCTGGGCGGCGGCAGTGTGTCGTCGGTAGACACAGGCCGTTATTCCAACGGCATCGAACTGAACGCCGTGCAGCGCGCCAACCCCGAGATGCAGAAACGTGCCTATAATCTGGTGCGCGCACTCTGCGAAGAAGAGGTCAACCCCGTGGTGAGCATTCACGACCACGGTTCGGCCGGTCACCTCAACTGCCTCTCTGAACTGGTAGAGGAGTGCGGCGGCCGCATCGACATGACTCAACTGCCCATCGGCGACACCACACTCTCGGCCAAAGAGATTATCGCCAATGAGAGTCAGGAGCGCATGGGCCTGCTCATCGACGAGAAGCATATCGACCATGTGCGCCGTATCGCCGAGCGCGAGCGTGCCCCGCTGTATGTGGTGGGCGAGACGACCGGCGACGCTCATTTCTCGTTTGTACAGGGCGATGGTGTGAAACCCTTCGATCTGGATGTGGCGCAGATGTTCGGTCACTCTCCCAAGACCATTATGCGCGACGAGACCGTGGAGCGCACTTACGAGGGAGTGACCTACACTCAGGCACAGATTGACGACTATCTGCAGCGTGTGCTGCAATTGGAGGCGGTGGCCTGCAAAGACTGGCTGACCAATAAAGTGGACCGTTCTGTGACCGGTAAGATAGCCCGCCAGCAATGTCAGGGCGAGTTGCAGTTGCCGTTGTCAGACTGTGGCGTGGTGGCACTCGACTACCGTGGCCGCAAAGGCATCGCCACAGCGCTCGGTCATGCCCCGCAAGCCGGACTGGCATCGCCCGAGGCAGGCAGCGTGCTGTCAGTGGCCGAGTCATTGACCAACATCGTTTGGGCGCCTTTGGCCGACGGCATGAAGAGCCTCTCGCTCTCAGCCAACTGGATGTGGCCCTGCCGTTCGCAGAAAGGTGAGGATGCCCGTCTCTATAGTGCTGTCGAGGCGTTGAGCGACTTCTGTTGCGCCCTCGGCATCAACGTGCCAACGGGTAAAGACTCGCTCTCACTCAGTCAGCAATATCCCAACGGCGAGAAGATCATCTCTCCGGGAACGGTCATCGTCACATCAGGCGGCGAGGTGAGCGACATCCGCAAGGTGGTGTCGCCCGTGATGGTCAACGACAAAAACTCATCACTCTATCATATCGACTTCAGTTTCTGCGAGCAGCGCCTCGGCGGTTCTGCCTTCGCTCAGACCCTGGGACGCGTGGGCAGCGATGTGCCTACCGTCGAGAACCCCGAGTATTTCACCGACTGTTTCAACGCCATTCAGGAGTTGATTCGCCGCGGCTGGATTATGGCTGGCCATGACATCAGCGCAGGCGGACTGATTACCACCTTGTTGGAGATGTGTTTTGCCAACACGACTGGCGGTATGCACATCAATCTGCATGACATGGGCGGCGACGACCTTGTGAAGACACTCTTCGCAGAGAATCCCGGCGTCATCATCCAGGTGAGCGACGAGCATAAGAACGACCTGCGTGAATATCTCGAAGACATGGGCGTAGGTTTCGCCAAGATAGGTTATCCCGCTCCCAAAGAGCGCACCATCACCATCAAGAAAGATGACTACACACACACGTTCGACATCGATGCCCTGCGTGATGTGTGGTATCGCACCTCATACCTGCTCGACCGCAAACAAAGCAAGAACGGTAAGGCCCGTGAGCGCTTCAACAACTACAAGAGCCAACCCGTGGAAATCAAGCTGCCCAAAGGATTCAGCGGCAAGTTGTCGCAGTATGGCATCAGCGCTGACCGCCGCAACGCATCGGGCGTGAAAGCCGCCATCATCCGCGAAAAAGGCACCAATGGTGAGCGCGAGATGGCTTACTCACTCTATCTGGCCGGTTTCGACGTGAAAGACGTGATGATGACTGATCTCATCAGCGGACGCGAGACACTGGAAGACATCAATATGATTGTGTTCTGCGGAGGATTCTCCAACAGCGATGTGCTGGGCAGTGCGAAAGGTTGGGCCGGCGCCTTCCTCTACAATCCGAAGGCAAAAGAGGCGCTCGACCGTTTCTATGCCCGTAAGGACACGCTGTCGTTGGGTATCTGCAACGGTTGCCAACTGATGGTGGAACTCAACCTCATCAACCCTGAGCACGAGCAACGCGCACGTATGTTGCACAACGACTCGCACAAATTTGAGAGCGGCTATCTGGGCGTGGCCATTCCCGAGAACAAGAGTGTGATGTTCGGCTCGCTGAGCGGCAGCAAACTCGGCATCTGGGTGGCTCATGGCGAGGGTAAATTCTCTCTGCCCGAGTCTGCAGACAAGTACCATGTGGTGGCAAAATACAACTACAGCGGCTATCCCGCCAACCCCAACGGCTCAGATTACGACGTGGCAGGCATCTGCAGCGCCGACGGCCGTCATCTGGCCATGATGCCTCACTTGGAGCGAGCCATCTTCCCCTGGCAGTGCGGTTGCTATCCCGCCGCTCATCTCAACGACGAGGTGACCCCGTGGATAGAAGCATTCGTCAATGCGAGAAAGTGGATTGAGAATGTGAAATGACACATTTGGAATGAGGAATAAGGAATTGTCGGTCTGTGGCCGATGAAGAATGAAAAAATGAAGAATTGGTAACATCATTCATCATTCACAATTCGTCATCGCGCAGCGACAATCCAACATTCAAAATTCATAATTCGTAATTCAAAAATGGGTTTCTATTGGGACGGTTTTAAGACGTTTTTCAAGATTGGCGCATTCACCCTGGGCGGGGGATACGCCATGATACCCATTATCGAACGCGAAGTGGTGGAGAACCACCAATGGCTGACGAAAGAAGAGTGTCTCGACCTCATAGCCATCGCACAGAGTTGCCCGGGTGTCTTCGCCATCAATATGAGTGTGTTTATCGGCTATAAGAAGCGGGGCATATTGGGTGCGTTGTGCACGGCTTTGGGCACCGCCCTACCCTCGTTTGTCATCATCCTGCTGATAGCGATGTTTTTCCAGCAGTTTCAAGACAACAAAGTGGTGGCAGCCATCTTCAACGGCATCCGTCCGGCAGTCGTGGCTTTGATAGCCGTGCCGACCTTCAATCTCGCCAAGAGAGCCAACATCACTCTGACCAACTGCTGGATACCCATCATCAGCACGTTGCTGATTTGGCTCTTGGGGGTAAACCCCATCTATGTGATTATCGCTGCCGGAGCGGGCGGCTATCTCTTCGGAAAATTCGTCAATAACACAGAAAGCACCTCTGAAGATAACGCTGAATCATGATTTTCCTCAAGTTGTTTTACACCTTCTTCAAAATAGGCCTGTTTGGGTTTGGCGGCGGCTACGGCATGTTGTCGCTCATCCAGACCGAAGTGGTGCGCAACAACGATTGGATGACATCGGCGCAATTCACCAATGTTGTGGCCGTCAGCCAGATGACACCAGGGCCCATCGGCATCAACTCGGCCACCTACTGCGGATATACTGCTGTGCACAATGCCGGCATGAGCGACAGCATGGCCATCTTGGGCAGCGGCATCGCCACATTCGCACTGGTACTGCCGTCGTTCATCCTGATGATTCTCATTGCCAAGATTCTCATGAAATACATGGAATCAAAGATCGTGAAAGACATCTTCAGCGGTTTACGGCCTGCTGTGGTAGGATTGCTTGCCGCCGCCACACTCATGCTGATGAACGTGGAGAACTTCTCCGCGCCTAGCATCAATCTATGGCGGTTCTGCGTGAGCACCGCTCTGTTCATCGCCACCTTTGTAGGCACGAAATTTCTCAAGATCAACCCCATCCGTATGATTTGCTATGCAGGTTTCGCCGGATTGGTACTGTTATATTAAAAGGCCTCACCCCTCTCCAAAGGGTGAAGGGAGCAAACAGTACGCCAAGACCGAAATCTTTGAGATATGAACTTTATGTTTACTAAACCGATTACTAAACCAAATAAGGTCTAAACCCTGAAGAAACCCCAATCAGGTTTCCATTTCCTTCTGAGGGGACAGGGGGAGGCTAATTCAACCATAAACCATATATGAAAAGACTACTGACTATACTCCTCACGGTTTTGATAGCTGTCAGCCTGAAGGCACAGACCGACGAGCACGAACCCAATATGCTGCGGTATCACATGACCGACGGCACCACCTTCGATGTGAAGATCTCGTCACTCGACCGATTGCAAAAAGTAGGCAATAAAGGGTGGAACAACGTGTTTAACGACGGTTCGGCCAACCGTGCCGTGCTTTTCTCCAATGTGGAGTATATCGAGTTTTACTACGATGATAATGTGACGCCCGACCCGCCAAACAACAATGTGAACAAGAACACCAATCCAAGGGCTATGCTGTTGGAATATCCACATCTGCGCGAGGGTAGCATGGATATTCTCAGCATTCACAACACCAAAGACTACGGCATCACTTTCGGTTTGGAATATGACTGCGACAAACGGCTGGCACGATGGGTGGCCTATCAGATGCACAAGGGCAACTCCTACAAGAACGTGTCGCGTACCGACGCGTGGGGCGACGATCCCAATATCCCGTCGAGATACCGTACCAACAAGAGCGACTTCACCACCAATTTCTCGCGTGGTCACTTGTGTCCTTCGAGCGACCGTCTCTGTTCAATAGAGCAGAATACCCATACTTTCTATTACAGCAACATGATGCCGCAGTATCAGGCTCATAACGGCGGATTGTGGCAAAACATGGAGCAGCAGGTGACCAACAAATGGAATATCGACAGTTTCCGCGATACACTCTATGTGGTGAAAGCGGCCACCATCTATGACCAACTGACCACCACGGGAACCGGTCTGACCGTTCCCAGATATTACTACATGGCTGTCTTGTGTGTGAAAAACAATCAATACAAGGCGCTTGGTTTCTGGAGTCTCCACGAAAATGTGTCACGGACAAAAGAAGACCTGAAGAAATACGCCATCAGTATTGACGAACTGGAACAAAGGACAGGCATAGACTTTTTCTGCAACCTTCCCGACGACATAGAAGAGGAAGTGGAAAGAGCCGTCAATACCAGTGATTGGAAGTTGTAAGAGGCAAGAGGTTGGAGGTGAGAGGTTGGAGGTGAGAGAATAGTCCTTTATTAGCGAAGTAATCTCTTACCTCTTACCTCCAACCTCTCACCTCTGCTTACTCCCCTACCGCCTGGCGGTATTCTATTACTTTGTTTTGGTAGTCGGCGAAGGCATCGGTGCGTTTGTCTAAGGCCTGCTGGTAGAGCAATTGCGCTTCGAGCAGGTCGCTCATGCGAGAGGTTCCCGCCTGATAATAATCACGGTTCAGGCGCAGATTTTCCTCAGCCTGTTCAATGCTGCGGTCAGCGATGGTGAGTTGCTGATACGCCTCCTCCACATCATTCCACGCCTTCTGCATACGGATTTTCAAGAGTTGGGCATTGTCGTCCAACTGCTCCTGCGCTTTCTGCAACTCCAGATTCCTCCTTTTGATGGCATGTGAACCGCCCCACCAGTCAGAGATAGGCACAGCCACGGTGGCGAATATCATGCCGAAAGTGTGGTCGCGGTCCATCAGGTTGTGGTAATTATATCCTGCGCCGACAGCCACGGTAGGCAGGTTTTTACCCACTTCCATCCGTTTTTGCAATCGGGCAGCCTCCACCTGTTTGTTGAGCAACTGATATTCCGTCGTGTTATACAATGCCTGCTGATGGTCATGACGGGCGGCAAGGGTCATCGCCGTGTTCACATCATAACTGAGTTGGAAATCCGTGGATTTCAGTCCGCAATACTGTGCCAGGAGCATCTGCAAGACAGAGATTCCGTTTTGCAGTTTCACCTTTTGGCTCTCCACCTCATTCTGGCGCAATTGCACCTGCAGGAGGTCATTGCGCATGGCCACGCCAGCCTTCACAGCCACAGTCACGTCTTTATTGATGCCGTTGAGCAGTTCCTCCACGGCAGCGATGGTTTTCATCTTCTCTTGCAGCGACGCCAATTGCCAGAAATACTGCTCGGTGGTCTTCTCCACTTCGTTTTCCGACAAACGCAGTTGCAGTTCGCTCGCCTCAGCGCCCACCTTCGCCAATTTGTTGCCATTGACAATCTGGCCTCCCGCAAACACCGGTTGCACGGCCATGACACTGGCGATAGTGCCGTTTTTCATCATCGAGAGCGTGATAGGATTGGCCAATGACCCGAAAGCGCCCATAATCTCGGGAGGCAACAACTGCGCATATTGCGCCATCATCTGCTGCAAGGTCTCAGGCACCATCGATTTGGGGTCGATTTTCATCTCCGCCATGCCGCGGTTGGCATTGAACCACAATCCCGTGCCGCTGACTGTCGGGAAGAACTTTGTAAACACCTCCTTCTTTTGTTGTTGGGCAGCCTCGACGCTCAATTGCGCATTGCGCACCTTCACATTGTTGTGCAATGCCGAATCCACCAGTTGTTCCACGGTATAGGTCTGGGCCGATACCGTCAGTCCAGAGAGTAATGCTATGGCTATAAGTATTTTTTTCATTGTATTTGTTTTTAGAAGAAGCCCCACTCCGTCTCTCCCCGAGGAAAGAGCGTGATTAGCACACTAAGCCATCAATTCTCAAGAGGAGTACTCACGTCTTTTACTTCTTTAACTTCCCGAAAATTCTCCCCCTCAAGGGGCATTTTTTTACTTTTCAGTGACACCTTCCAATAGACGACGGGCAACATGGTGACAACCATGATGAGCGAACCGATACCACCGGCAAAGATGGTCACACCCACCGGCATCCAGAAGGAGGAACCGGCGATAATCATCGGCACCACACCCACGGCGGTGGTGGCTGTGGTCAGGAAGATGGGCACCATGCGGCGCTTACCGGCCTCATAAGCCGCCTTGCGCACCGCGTCGTTATACGCGTCGCAATCTTTGTTCCAATCGCCATGTTCAGCCACATATTTCTTGATCAGGTCGATGGCGTGTTCGAAGATGAGTATCTCGTTACGCATAATCATACCCATCAGCGTGATGACACCCATGACCGAAGTCAGACCCAATGTGCGATTCATGATGCCCAATCCGACCAGCGCGCCAGGGAGCATCAGGGCCAGTGCCACCATACAGACGCTCGTGATGCCGTATTTCTTGAAATTGAACAGCAGGAAGAAGAAGATGATGACCATCGAAATGGCTATACCTCCGAAAATCATCGGCATCGACTCAGCATTATACTCGGTCTCTCCGCCCACCTCGGCACGGACACCTTCAGGCAGCGGCAACTCTTCCATCATCTCAGCGATGCGGCTCTCCACGGGTGCGGCATACACGCCTTGTGCGAATTCACCGGTAACGGTCATACACCGTTCGCCTCCGCGATGCAATATGCGGCTCTCGCTCCATTTGGGTTTCACCTCAGCAATCTGGCGCAGGGGCACAGAGGCTGCCGTGCCGTTCAGTTCACCCGCAATGACGGAGAGCGGCGATGTGATGCCCAAATTCTCCACAGAGGAGAAGGTGATTTCGGCCGTATCCCGCACGACGATGGGCAACTGGTAATCGTCCTCCCACAACGACCCTACCGACAGGTCATTGGTGGCGGCACCCAGTGAGAGGGCGGCCGTGGTTCGGCTGATGCCCAATTGCGCCGCCGCCACGGGGTCTAACTCCACATTGACCAGCGGGAAGGGCTGCATGAAATCGGTGTGCACCCATTCCACCTCAGGCATCTCACGCATTTTATCCATCAATTGCTCAGCCACAAAACGCAGCGAATCGATATTTTCGCCATAGAACCGATATTCCAGTTCGGGCACGGACAGATAGTCGAGCCGTTTGAATTTCACATAAGCGTCGGGGAAGGTCTCACTCCAAAGCGGCTGATAATCGGCCAACAACGCCAACGTGGCTTCCTGTGACTCGGTATTGACAATAAATTGCGCATAATTGTCGCCAGCCATCTGCGGCGCATAACAAGTCATAAACCGCGGCGATGAACAGCCGATGAAACTGGTAATGCCCTCCACACGGCTGTCTTTCTCCAGCACATGACGCATCGAGTCGGCTATCAGGCGCGTATCGGTCAAGCCCTTGCCCTCAGGCAGGAACATCTCCAAAGCAAACTGGTTGCGGTCGGCATAGGGGAACTGACGTATCTTGAGTGAAGGAACTATCAGACATGACAACAATACCACCGCTATACCACCGAAAATGGTGAACCACGGATGACGGAAGGTGATATCGAGCACGCGGTTATAGATTGACTGCACCGTCTTGGTGATGACATTGCCGCCGGTGGTCACCTTGCCGGGACGGATGATGAGCACCTCCAAGAAAGGTATGACCGTGACAGCAAGGAAGAGCGATACCATCAGGTTGATGGTGATGGTCCACGGGAATGACGCCAACGCATCCCTGAACTCGCCTCTCATCGTAATCAGCAAGGGATAGAAGATGACACATATGCACAATGTGGCAAGCATCATCGGCATGAAATACTGGCGCGAGGACTGCAATGCCGCCTCTTTCGGCTCATAGCCTTTGCCCAAGTATTCCAGGTAGCCGTCGATGACCACAATGGAGTTGTCGACCACCATTCCCAGCACCACGATAAGAGCCGCCAGCGTGACGATATTCAACTCAATGCCTACCATGCACATGATGCCCACCGAGATGAAAGTGCTCAGAGGGATGGTGATGGCCGCCACAATGGCTGAACGCAGGGGAAAGAGCACCATCATCACCAGAATGATGATAACCATCGAGATGATCAGGTCACGCAGGAAATCGCTCACACTGTTGCTCACCACCTGAGGTTGGTCAGCAATACGTGTCAGCGTTACATCCTCAGGCAGTTCGTTCTGCCGGAAGTCATCAAGGACCTCGTCCACCTCCTCACCATAAGCCACGATATTGTTGCCTGGCGTCATCTCCAATGAGAGGAGAATACAGGGGTGTCCGTTTTGTTCGATATAGCCGTTGTTTATATCATATTCGCGCACCACCTGCGCCACATCTTTCACCCTCACCGTTTTTCCGGTGATCGGGTCGCTGAAAATAATCTGGTTGGCCACCTCTTCCTCACCGTGCTGGGTAGGCTCCACATGGATGGGCGTCTGCTGGTTCATCGTATTGATACTGCCGCTCATGGTGGTCAGCCCCTGTTGTTGCAACTGGGAGAAGAGCATCTGCTGACCGATGCCATAGGCATCCAGTCGCTGACGGTCCACATAGAGGCTGATTTGCTCTTTCAACTCTCCATAGACTCGCACATTCGCCACCGAGGGAATGCGGCGCAGACGGTCGCCCAGACGGTCGGTGTAATCATGCAACTCACGGTAACTGCGCTCGGGGCTCTCCACGGCGATGAGCAGGGCCGAAGTGTTGCCGAAATCGTCATTGGCGATGACTGCGAGCACACCTGCGGGCAATGATGATTTGAACAAGTTGAGCCCGTGTTTGATTTTACTCCACACCTCGTCCTTGTTGTTCACATCATCATTCAGCCTTACCATCACGATGCACATACCGTTTTGTGCGGTGGTGGTGGTTTTGGTGCGATTCACCTCCTTGTAGGTGAAAAGATAACGCTCCAGAGGTTTGGCCACCTGTTCCTCGACTTCTTCACTTGTGGCGCCGGGATATACGGCCACGACCACACCTTGTCGGATGGTGAAAGCGGGGAATTCATCTTTCGGCATCAGGTCCATGCCCACAATGCCCAATATGAAGAGGATAGCCACCATCAGGATGGTTATCGGATAATGTTCTAACGGCCATTTCAGCCAATTCATTTTGTTGTCCATATCTTAAAGCCCCCTCCCATCCCTCCCCGGGGAGGGCATGATTCGTGGAGTAATGTCTTTAACGTCCTTAACTTCTTTTACTTCCTTAACTTCCCAATACCTGCGTCTTCGTGCCTTCACTCAGTTTTTGGTAGCCGTCGACGACCACACGCAGACCGTCGGAGAGACCGTCGATGATATAGACGCGATTCTCTGAGGTCGGACCGAGAGTCACTGTCTGGCGGTGCGCCTTATTGTCTTTATTGACGACCCAAACGAAGTGGGAACCGTCGGCACGGCGCTGCACACAATTGACCGGCACTGTGACCCCGCCGGCCGAGACCGACGAGCCGTCGCTCTTGCGGCCTGTGTAGAGCGTGACATTCGCCACCATGCCCGGCAGCAGTTTGTGGTCAGAGTTGGCCACATTCACGCGTATGTCGTAAGTGTGGGTCATGGCGTCGGCCAGCACCCCCTTCTCTACCCTTCCGCCGGGCATCTGTTTGTTGGCAGCCTCGACGCGGACCATCGAACGGGTATTCTCACCGATAGATGCCACCTCAGCCTCAGGCACCGCCACCTTTACCTTCACCGTGTTGATGTTCAGGATGGTGACCACGGCTTGCGAGGGCATGGCCGTCTCGCCCGCATTGACCTGTTTTTTCCCGATGACACCGCTCACGGGAGCAATCAGACGCGTGTCGGCCAAGGTCTTACGGGCTATACGCTCCGTAGCCGTGGCTGAGCGCACACTCGACTGAGCCGACTTGAGCATGGTTTCGGCCTGTTGCAGTTTGGTCTCCATCTCTATCCATTTGATTTCAGGCAGCGAGCCGTTGTCGTGCAACAGTTTCATGCGGTCGTAGGCGTCTTTGGCCTGGGCATACGTCGCCTTGGCCTGTTCCACCATGTCATGCGCCTGACTGGTTGTGGCTTCAGCGGCTGTCACACCGTTGGTCATCGTCGTGGGGTCCATCTCGGCCAGCAACTGCCCGCGGCCCACATACTGGCCTTCGCTCACGAGCATACGGCGCACAACGCCCAACGACGTGAAACTCACGGCTGTGGCTTCGCTCTCCTCCACAACACCTACATAGGTCTGTCCGGCACCCTCGAACGAGGTGCTCACCTGTTCCGTCTTCACTTTCACAGGTGCTTTTTCCTGATTCTCACTCTTTTTGCCGCAAGCCACCAGCATGAGGGCCAACGACAGGGAAAGGATGATTTTCGCTTTCATAAGGTATGATGTTACAAATTTGACTGCAAAGTTGATGAAAAAAATTGTAAAAACAATGTCCCATTTCGGTATAATAATCACAAATTTTACATAAAAAGTCGAAATAGAACAAAAAATACCCATAATAGATGATTCATTTTCCATTTTTTATCGTCATTTTTGCAAATAGTTTTACGAAATAGGACATTACATGATAGAAAACGCCCATCAATTATCACAGATAGCAGACAACACCTCCATCGAGGCAGATGTGACCGTGGGATATTCCGACGAGGACATCGTATTGATTGACAATGTCAAACTATTGGCCGAGCCCAGTCCCACACGCCTGCAGATGAACACCGTGGCTTTTTTCCTCAAAGGTCGGGCACAAGGCGAACTGAACGGACAGACCGTCACACTCAGCGAGAACCAATTGCTCATCAGCCCGCCCAATGTGCTGGTGAGCGGATATATGCTCAGTCCTGACTTCGAAGTGAAGGCCATCTTTGTCTCCAACAAGATGTTGCGGAGTTTCCTTCGCGAGAAAATGAGCATCTGGACCGATTTCCTCTATGTTCACCGCCTGCACGTCATCACCCTGCAACCCGAAGACATCAAATTTCTCACACAGTTCTATGAATTGCTCAGCATGGTCATTAATTCCCGTGAGGAAAACGTGTACAAGACTGAAGTGATGCACTCGCTGTTGCGCGGGGCATTCCTGGCGTTATGCGGGGCGCTGAAGACTGCATTGCCCGAGAGTCAGCAGACAACGGCAACGCCCTCGCGACATCCCGAACGGCTGTTTCAGCGGTTTATTGAACTGTTGGGCACCAGCAACATCAAACACCGGACGGTGGAATCGTATGCCAATGAACTGTGCATCACAGCTAAATACCTCTCAAACATCTGCAAGAAATATTCCGGCAAAACCGCTAACGCATGGATTACCGACCATGTGACAGAAGACATCCGCTATTATCTTTCTTCAACCGACCTTTCCATCAAAGAGATCTGCAACCGGACGGGATTCCCCAACCCCTCGTTCTTTGGCAAATACGTCAAAGAGCACTTCGGCATGACTCCCACACAATTCCGCACCAGAAAGTGAGCCTCACAAGGCGTTTTCGGAAAAAAGAACCATACTTAGGAAGAAACGGTCAAAGGGAAAAGATTATCCGCCAAATTTGTACTCATCTAACAGCCTTATATACAATTAACAACTTTTAACAATAAAACAATTACGAAAAGGTTATTTTTTATTAAATTTGTCGCGGATTGGCATTGCTTATGGCATACACTAAAAAACAAGAACTGACCTTATTAACTCTCAACCTATCCATTTGGAATTTCTCTTAAACTAATAACAAGAACAAATAACTATCAACTAATGAACACTATCAGAAAGCTATTAATATTCCTCATGCTCTGCGCATGTATGCAGACATGGGCAGACGAATGGACCGACAGCAACGGTATCAAATGGTCCTTTACCGTCAACGGAACGGAGGCAACTGATATTGTCATGGTTCCTACTTCTCCACTCGAGAAGCACTACATTTACGGAGGCCCGGATAACCCCGACCAACTGCCATTCCAACCTACTCCATGGCAATTTTATGACATGCGTTTCGATTTATTGGAAGGCAATCATTTCCCGACTATTCCTGATGAAGTTTACTTTGGCCTCAAGACAATCGTTGTTGAGGTGTCAGATGCCTCCGCAGATTGTACGATGAAGGTCGTGAACGGTTGGTGGTCCGAAACCTATTATGATAATGTTCCGGTTGTAAATGGTCTGAATGAGGTTCAAATCACCGAACAAATGGCAAATGACTGCGCTAAGGGCGGTTATGCGCGTGACCTTACACTCATGCTCCTGTCTGGTAGTTGTACAGTCAATGCTGTTTACTATGAGATGCCCTCGGTGGTTCCTCAGACAGTGGCAATCCCTGCGAAGGTGTATTCCGGCTCAACGGAGTTGACTGTGACGAGCATCGGCTCTGCCGCATTCGCAGGATGTAACGGCATGACAAGCGTGACCATCCCCTCGAGCGTGTCAAGCATAGGTTTTTCCGCCTTCTTTGGCTGCACCGGCCTGACAAGCGTGAACTTCCCCTCGGGCTTGACGACCATCGGCGATTATGCGTTCTCCGGCTGCACAGGGTTGACGGGCGTGAATTTCCCCTCGGGCGTGACGACCATCGGCGATTATGCGTTCTCCGGCTGCACGGGGTTGACAAGCGTGACTATTCCCTCGGGGTTGACGACTATCGGCGATTATATGTTCTCCGGCTGCACGGGGTTGACAAGCGTGACCATCCCCTCGAGCTTGACGACTACCGGCGAAGGGACATTCGCCCGCTGTCACGCCTTGAAGAACATCACCATTCCCTCGAGTGTGACAAGCATCGGCAGTGATGCATTCTTTGACTCCGGCCTGACGAGTGTGACTATCCCCTCGAGTGTGACAAGCATCGGCGGTGGTGCATTCGCTAGCTGCGACATAACGAGTGTAACCATCCCCTCGAGTGTGACAAGCATCAGCAGTTCTGCATTCCAAGGATGCAATTCTCTGACGAGTATCAATGTGGAAAGCGGAAATACCGTCTATGACTCCCGTGACAACTGCAACGCCATCATCGAGACAGAAACGAACACATTGATAAGCGGTTGCATAAACACCGTTATTCCCAACACCGTGATGGCCATCGGCAGTTATGCTTTCACCGGCTTAGAGGGGTTGACAAAAGTGACTATCCCCTCGAGTGTGAAGAGCATCGGCACGTATGCTTTCCAAGCATGCACCGGCCTGACGAGCGTAACCATCCCCGAGGGCGTGGAAATTATCAATCCAGGGGCTTTCCTCGGTTCCGGGCTTCAGTCGGTAGAGTTGCCATCGACACTGACATTCATCGGTGATTATGCTTTCGCCTATTGCAATGCGCTGACCGAAATCTTCAACCACATGACCACGCCCCTGTCCAATGTCAGTTCGACGGTGTTCTCCGACTTCAATGCAACGCTCTACGTGCCCGCAAGCAGTCTGGAAGCTTACCAGAGCGCCGATGTATGGAAAGATTTCAGCCATATTGAGTCCAGCGTCATCGAAGAGACCATCGATGGCCTCAAGTACAGTTTCGATCTAATCACCAGAGAAGCCACACTCATTCGAGGCTACTATCGGCCACTCACTACCGTCGACATCCCTAAAACCGTTGTGTACAATGGTAATAACTACACTGTAACCGCCATTGGCGATAGGGCGTTCTACAATTGCACCGGCCTGACGAGCGTGACCATCCCTTCGACCGTGACAAACATTGACAGTCAGGCATTCGAACACTGCACCGGCCTGACGGGCGTGACCTTCCCTGAAGGTGTGAAAAGAATCGGCAATAATGCGTTCTATGCCTGCACCGGCCTGACGAGCGTGATCATCCCCTCAACTGTGACATCCATAAGCACTTCAGCGTTCTACAACTGCTCCAGCCTGACGAGCGTGACCATCAACAGTAGAATTGTGGAGAGTAATGTCAGCACCTCTAGTGGATTAAAAATCATTTTTGGCACTCAAGTAAATAGTTATATCATTGGTGAGGGCGTGACGCGCATTGGTAATAATACGTTTTATGGCTGCACCAGCCTGACGAGTGTATCCATTCCCTCGACTGTGACGAGAATTCAAAGCGGCGCGTTCTATAACTGCACCAATCTGACAAACGTGTATTGTGCTGCGGTGACTCCTCCTTCTTGCATTGCCA
>CAMJAO010000020.1 GCA_946403615.1 uncultured Prevotellaceae bacterium | reverse complement strand
GGGAGCCAGTCCGCTTTATCTTCTCGGCAAATATTTCTTAGGGGTGCGTCCTGTGAAGCCAGGATATGAAGAATATGAGGTGCGCCCTGTCTTGGGCGGTTTGGAGTGGATGAGCGGCGAGGTTCCCACTCCATTCGGAAAGATACAAATCAGCGTGTATGACGACAAGGTCAGCGTGTATAGCGAAGGCGGACGTGGAGTATTAGTCTTAGGAGACCAACGTTATGAGATAAAGAGCGGTGAGAGGTTAGAGGTTGTGAAATCGAAAGATTAATAGATAAGCCAATTGTTCATGATATGAAGGTAAGAGCATTTGTTTTATTATGTTGTCTATTGGCATTTGTGCCTATAGAAGGAAAAAGGAAAGTGACCATCAAGAAACATACCCCTCAGACGGAGTATGCCGCCGGGTTATTGCAAAAGATAGAGGGTGATTTCACCATCGAGATAGATATTGTAAACCAAGGTCCAGCCGAGGGTTTCAGTATCGAGCATGAGGGAAAATTCATCAGCATCAAGGGCAATGACGCCACGGGGTGTATTTATGGCGTAAACAAACTGATAGAATGTTATGAGATAGATCCTACTTTACGCATACTATCGAGTGTAAGAGAGGCGCCAGAAATGAAACTTCGCGGCGCTTGCGTCGGACTTCAGAAGACAGAATACCTGCCAGGTCATCGTGTATATGAATACCCTTATACGCCTGAAAATTTTCCATGGTTTTACGATAAAGATTTGTGGGTCAAATATTTAGACATTTTGGCACAGAATAACTTCAATGCGGTATATCTATGGAACGGCCATCCCTTCGCCTCGTTGGTAAAATTGGATGACTATCCGTTTGCTCCTGAGGTGGACGACGCTACGATGCAGAGAAACCAGGAAATGTTCACCTTCCTCACCACCGAGGCCGACCGCCGCGGCATCCGGGTCATACAGATGTTCTACAACATCATCGTGTCGAAGCCCTTCGCCGACCACTACGGATTGAAGACACAAGACCGCAACCGTCCCATCACACCACTTATCGCAGACTATACACGAAAGAGTATCGCCGCCTTTGTGCAAAAATACCCTAATGTGGGCTTTCTGGTATGTTTGGGCGAAGCCATGTCGGGTTTAGACACAGATATCCGTTGGATGACCGAGACCATCATTCCCGGCATCCAAGACGGACTGAGAGCCTCGGGACGCACTGACCAGCCTCCTATTATCCTCCGTTCACACGATACCGACGGACCAGCCGTGCTGGCAAAGTCATTGCCTCTCTATCCCAATATCTACACGATGACGAAATACAACGGCGAATCATTGACCACCTATGAACCTGGCGGTCCTTGGGGCGAGACACAACGCCAGTTGTCTGCCGCTGCTCCTTTGCACATCAGCAATGTTCATATACTGGCCAATCTGGAGCCTTGGCGATGGTCATCGCCCGCCTTCGTGGAGAAAGCCGTGCAGGCTATGCATCGTGTACACGGAGCTGGCGGTTTGCACCTCTATCCTCAAGCCTCGTATTGGGACTGGCCTTACAGCGCTGACAAGACTATAGACGGTCGCCGACTGTTGCAGATAGACCGCGACGAGATGTGGTACCGGGCTTGGGGACGTTATGCGTGGAGCAGTCGCCGAGGCGATGATACCGTATATTGGGTAGCAGCCATCATGCGGAAGTTTGGTTGCGACATAGCAGCTGCACAGCAGATATTACGCGCTTACGACGAGTCGGGCGAGATAGCCCCGAAATTGATACGCCGTTTCGGCATTACCGAGGGCAACCGCCAGACCTTGCTTTTGGGCATGAAGATGTCGCAATTGGTCAACCCCTACAAATATACCATCTATCCTGGTTTTTACGAGAGTTGCGGTCCACAAGGCGAAAAACTCATTGAATATGTTGAGAAAAAGCACAAAGGAGAGGCACATCAGGGAGAATTGCCTTTGGATATCATCGAGCAATGCCGTCATCATGGAGAAAACGCGCTGTTAGCCATTTTACAGGCTGAGAATAGCGTTACGAAGAATCAAGAGGAGTTTGCACGATTGAAAAACGATATCCAGTGTTACCGCGCATTTGCACAGTCGTTCTCCGCCAAAGTGCTTGCCGCCGAACAAGTATTGGACTACAAATGGACAAAAGACGTCGCATGTCTTGACACTGCCGCCTATTATTTGGAAAAAAGCGTGGTATTTTGGCGTCAGTTGACACAATTGACCCGTGACCACTATTTGTATGCCAACTCGATGCAGACTGCTCAACGCCGCATTCCCGTGGGCGGCGACAATGGCCGTTTCAAGACATGGGAGGAGATGCTGCCGGTGTATGAGGAGGAATTGACCAATCTGAAAGTCAACACAGAGAAGCTGCGGCATCCACAGAAAGCAGCGACACCGGCGGAGGTCAAGAAAGTGACTGTGCCGAAAGACATCGTGGTAATACGCGCCTGTTCGCCAGAGTCGGTCATTTCACCTTCATCAGCGACAGCCGCGATGGTGCCATTGAAAAAAGGCGCGCTGCTCTATGAGAACCGCGAGGAGCGAATCGACTCTATCGCTCCTGAGCTGGAAGGGTTAGACGCATTGGTCTTGAATCGTGACACCACCCGAATCAAAGGTACCGCAGTGGTCTTTACGGCCAAACGACCTGTACAGATGCTGGTAGGATTCTTCATCGACGACGACCCTAAATGGGCAAAAGTACCGAAATTGGAGACCGACGCCACCGGCAATGAATATGGTCAGGCCGAGGCGGTCATCACCAACGCCATCAACATGACCGGCATGCCGACCGTGAATATTCACAGTTACCATTTCCCCGCCGGACATCATACCATCATTTTACCGAAAGGCATCATCATGGTGGCAGGATTCACCGAAACAGATTTGAAGCCAAGAGACGCCGGGCTGCAAGGGGCTGGCGATGAGGTGGACTGGTTGTTTAATTAGAAAGCTCGATTAGCCCCACCCTTGTCCCCTCCCAGAGAGGGGAGTAATTAGCACTACTATGAGAAGATATTATACCATATTATTAACAATTATAGGATGGTTGACGGGATGTTTGTCAATCATGGGGCAATCTGTGCCGCCGGCACGGATGCAAGAAATCTATGAGGCATCACTCACGCCTTATAAATACGGGTTAGTGGTTGCACCTACAGACAATTACCATAAATATGATTGTCCGACGGTCTATCGCGAAGGGGGCAAATGGTATATGACCTTCGTTTGCTATGACGGAAAAGACGGGACCGACGGTCGCGGTTATGAGACGTGGTTGGCCCAAAGCGACGATTTGCTGCATTGGGAGATAACGGGGAGAACTCTTAGCCTATCAACCATGCATGAGGGGAATGAGACTTCGATGTGGGACGACAACCAACGGGGAGGGTTTCCCGCGCTGATAGATTATGAATGGGGCGGCAGTTATGTGATGCAAACATATAAGGGACGGCATTGGATGACATACATCGGTGGTAAGGGAACCGGCTATGAGGCTGTAAACGCGCCACTGAGCATCGGGCTGGCCTCAACCACAGGCGACATCAGCACCGCACATCCGTGGGAGACACTGAAAACGCCATTGATGAGTTACAATGACAAGGACGCACAGTGGTGGGAACAACTGACACAATATAAGAGCACCGTCTATTGGATAAAAGACAAACGGGAACGGGTGAAAGGCTACGAGAACTATCCCTTTGTCATGTTTTACAATGCCGGCGGCAAAGACGAGAGCCATCCCAAGGGCGAGCGTATCGGCATCGCCCTCTCCAAAGACATGAAACGATGGACACGTTATGCCGACAACCCGGTCTTTGCCCATGACACCGACGGAACCATCACTGGCGATGCCCAAATAGTGAGAATGGGCGACGTATGGGTGATGTATTATTTCTCGGCCTATAATCCGACACGCGAATACAATGCCTTCAACACTTTCGCCGCCAGTTATGACCTCGTACACTGGACCGACTGGGAAGGCGAAGACTTGATTATACCTTCCAAGCCCTTCGACAACCAGTTTGCACACAAGAGTTGTGTGGTCAATCACGAAGGCACAGTCTATCATTTCTACTGTGCTGTGAATGAAGCCGGGCAAAGGGGCATCGCAGTTGCCACCAGTCGGCATTTAGGAAAGAGCGAGGTAAGATTTCCCCAACCAGAAGCCACCGGACATCGGATAACGGAGAATCTGAACGATGATTGGGAAATCACATTCGAAGGAAAAACCTTCCACAATGATGTGCCCTTCAATCTCGACGATTATTACGGAGCCGTACAACTGGAGCATGGCAATCTGCACGGCGATGCTGTTTGCAAGAAAACGTTCACTACCCACATAGCAGAAGGGAAGCGCGCCTTTATCCGCTTTGAGGGAGTGGGCACATATGCCGATATATCGTTGAACGGTCATGCTATGGGGCGTTATGACATCGGGCGTACCACTGAGACCATTGATGTGACACCGTACCTCCATTTTGTAGGAGAAAACGAACTGACGGTAAAAGTGTCGCACCCTGCGGGCATCACAGACATGCCATGGGTATGTGGCGGATGCAGCAGCGAATGGGGATTCAGCGAGGGCAGTCAGCCGTTTGGCATCTTCCGTCCCGTGGTATTGGAGGTGACCGATGCCGTTCGCATCGAGCCTTTTGGCGTTCATGTGTGGAACAATGCCTCTTGTGACAGCCTATGGGTAGAGTCCGAAGTGAAGAACTACAGCAACGAACGAGTCGATATTGAACTCATCAATAAATTGAGCGACAAGAGCGGAAAGCAGGTCATCAGATTGACAGAAAAGATGACCATAGCCGCAGGAGAGACAAAGATTATCCGACAGTCGGCAGAGCTTGATTCACCGCATTTGTGGAGCACCGACCATCCCTATTTATATACCGTCAACACCATTGTAAAACGTGACGGAAAAGCCACGGAGAGCATTGCAACGCCTTACGGCATTTGCAGCACCTCATGGCCCAAGACCCGGGATGACGGCGACCAACGCTTTATTTTGAACGGACAACCTGTGTTCATCAATGGTGTATGCGAATATGAACACGAGTTCGGGCAGAGTCATGCTTTCAGTAACGAGCAGATAGAGGCCCGTGTGAAGATGGTGAAAGACGCGGGATTTAACGCGTTCCGCGATGGGCATCAGCCCCATAACCTGCACTATCAAGAACTGTGGGACAAAGAGGGTATCTTGTGGTGGCCTCAGTTCTCCGCCCATATCTGGTACGACACGCCCGAATTCCGTGAGAGTTTCAAGCGCCATTTGCGCCAATGGGTAAAAGAGCGCCGCAACTCCCCCTCCATCATTTTGTGGGGTTTGCAGAACGAGAGCACCTTGCCAGCCGATTTTGCGCGTGAGTGCTGCGATATCATCCGCAAGATGGATCCTCGGTGCGGCAGTCAGCGTCTTATCACCACCTGTAATGGCGGTGAGGGCACCGACTGGGATGTGGTACAGAACTGGAGCGGCACCTATGGCGGCGACATCGACAACTACGGCAATGAGATGAAACGACCCGAGCAGTTGCTCAACGGCGAGTACGGCGCTTGGCGCACCATCGGCAACCATACAGGAGAAGGCTATACCGAAGAAGGATTCTGTGAACTGCTCGGCAAGAAAGTCCGTCTGGCAGAGAGCGTAAAAGACAGCATCTGCGGGCAATTCCTGTGGTTGCTTGTAAGTCATGACAACCCAGGCCGCCGTCAGCCAGATGAGGCATTGCGACGTGTCGACAAAACCGGTCCGTTCAACTACAAAGGTCTGTTTACCATTTGGGAACAACCCACCGACGCTTATTACATGTATCAGCGTCATTATAATCCGCAGCCGATAGCATCCGCAGTCAGTAGCATTGACGAGGACATTCTGCAAGGTGCTGACGGTTATCAGTATTTATATCGAATAAACTGCGGCGGTGATGATTATACAGACCGGCACGGGCAATTGTGGTCGCAAGACAACACCCGTTGGTCGCACTCCTGGGGAGAGCGGTTTGAGGGCGTGTCACCCTATCAGACCTCACAGACGTGGAATGACTCCTTGTCATCGACATTGTTCAAGAGCAGCCGTTTCGGTCGGCATCATCTCAGTTATCATTTCCCTGCCAAACCTGGGCATTACCGCATTGAGTTGTATTTCATCGAGCCGTGGTATCGTCAGGCCGATGCCGAAGGATTGCGGTTGTTTGATGTGGCGGTCAACGGACAGACAGTTATCCGTGACCTTGACATCTGGGCACAAGCTCATTATGGAAAACCATATAAGCGGGTCATTGAGGTGGACAACCAGCAGGGTGAGATAGTCATTAACTTCCCCAAAGTGAAAGCAGGTCAGGCAATGATTTCAGGAATTGCTGTGGCCATCAAGGAGCAAGAAGTAAGGAGTACGGGACAGGAGAATCGTTTTGAGGGGAAAGAGAACTACTCTGCATCGATGTGGGCAGATTTCAATAAAGACATTGTGGTGAAGATGCCCGATGAGTTGTTGCCACCGAAATCGGAGCGAGGGATAGAGGTGGAAGGACGTAGCGTGAAAGGACGGATGGAATGGGATTTCCAAGTAGGTGTGGCACGAGTTTATGCCATCCGCTGGAAATACTACAACCCCGAAAAAGCACGGCAATTGCATGTACGCATCACCGATGCGAAAGGCGTGGTCTATAAAGATGATGATATCACCTTCCAACAGACTCAGGCAAAAAAGACCAAACGCAAGATGACCAGCATCACGACCGGCACGCAAATCAACGCCGGCACATACCATGTGGTTGTGAGCGGTGAAGGATTGGAGGGAATGCTGTTTGACGCGATGACGGTGGAATGATTTTTCGGAGGTAAGAGGTTGGAGGTAAGAGGTTGGAGGTAAGAGGTTGGAGGTGAGAGGTGAGAGATATGTTAATGCATAGAGATGAATTATTGGAGGGGAAAGGTGAAAAGTGGGGAATAATAGTTTTCGACTATGAAGAATAAGAAATGGAAAGAAGCGGTTGCTATAATGGTGATGGCAATTACACCCGCTTTGGTTACTGCACAAGTACATGACTGGGAAGACCAGAATGTGCTGCAGATAGGACGTGAACCCGCACGAGCCTATTTTATGCCGTATGGTGAGAAGGCCGGCGACAGGCAATTGTCATTAGACGGACTGTGGAAATTCCATTGGACCAAGACACCTGATGAGCAACCCGAGGGCTTTTTCCGCACAGACTTTGATGACGCATCATGGAGCGTGTTTCCCGTGCCGGGTGATTGGGAAGTGCCTCCGACAGGTTATCCGCGTTATGGCACGCCGATTTACAGCAGCAGCGGCTATACGTTCAAGATAGACCCGCCACGTGTGATGGGCGAACCTAAAAAGAACTACACGGCCTATGAGGAACGTAACCCGACGGGAGTGTATCGGCGGCAGTTCGCCCTGCCAGCGCAATGGCAAGGACAAGAGGTGTATTTGCGCTTTGGGGCCGTCAGCAGCGCATTTTATGTGTGGGTGAACGGCAAGCGCGCAGGCTATTCACAAGGCAGCATGGAACCTGCGGAATTTCGTGTGACAGACTATCTGCGACCAGGCATGAATCAAATCACCCTTGAGGTGTTGAAATACAGCGACGGAAGTTATCTGGAAGACCAGGATATGTGGCGCATGGCGGGCATTCACCGCAGCATCACGCTCTATACCACGCCAAAGATACGCATCCGCGACTTCGGGGTCCGCTCCCTGTTGGATAATAACTATGAAGACGCCTTGCTGGTGATTCATCCTGAATTGTCTGTGACAGGCGGTGAACGTGGAGAAGGTTGCCGGCTGGAGGCGCGACTGTATGACGAGGCCGGAAAAATGATCTTGGACAGCGTGCTGACACAAGATGCAGTGCCTATGCTCAACCTCGACCATAAAGCCGCCATCATGAACGACCGCACCCCACAGCGCGGTTATCCGAAATGGGGATGGATGAGCGCCGTGGTGAAAAAACCGAAGAAATGGAGTGCGGAGACACCGTATCTCTACACCCTGCGCCTGACCCTCATTGACAGCAAGGGCAAAACATTGGAACAAGCAGAGACGAAAGTTGGATTCCGCCAGATAGAGATACGCGACGGCATGATACTCGTGAACGGCAAGCAGGTGCGTATGCGTGGTGTGAACCGCCATGAGATGGACCCTGAGACGGGACACGTGATGAGCGAGGAACGGATGTTGCAAGACATCCTGCTGATGAAACGCGCCAACATTAACGCCGTTCGCACCTGCCACTACCCCAACACCGAACGATGGTATGAGTTGTGCGACAGCATCGGATTGTATGTGATGGATGAAGCCGATATAGAGGAACATGGTCTGCGTGGGCAGTTGGCCAGCGATCCGTCGTGGGCAGCAGCATGGATAGACCGCACACAACGGCTTGTAATACGCGACCGCAACCATCCGTCGGTCATCTTTTGGAGTCTTGGAAACGAAGCCGGTTGGGGCACTAATTTTGCCTTGACAGCGGCATGGATACACGAGTTTGACCCGACACGGTTTGTACATTATGAAGGTGCGCAGGGTAATTCACAATCAAATGACTCACAATTCACAATTGGCAATTCACAATTGAACGATCCATCGTGTGTGGATGTCATATCGAGGTTTTATCCGAGGACACAGGAGGAATATCTGAATCCCGGGGTGAAAGACAGCAACATGGAACGGCCTGAGAATGCGAGGTGGGAACGATTGCTGAGCATCGCTCTTGACAAGGGTGACAACCGACCTGTGCTCACAAGCGAATATGCTCATGTCATGGGCAATGCACTCGGCAATCTGCAAGAGTATTGGAATGAGATTTACAGTCATCCGAGGATGGCTGGCGGTTTCATCTGGGAATGGGCAGACGAGGGCATCTTCGTCAGACGCGATGACGGTAAAGTGATGACCGCCTACGGTGGCGACTTCGGCGATGCGCCCAATCTGAAAGCCTTCTGTTTGAAAGGCATCGTAAGCAGCGACAGACAGCCAACGCCAAAATATGAGGAAGTGAAGGCCGTTTATTCGCCAGTGCAGTTTATGCTTGTAGGGAATAAAGTGCAGTCTGTATTACGCGATGAAAATTGCCAGTTAGACGACTATGATATCCGCCAGACAGAGCATGACGGTCTGATAGACGTGAGTGTGATATTGAAACACGATACACGTTGGGCCAAAGCTGGTTATGAGATATGCCACCAGCAGTTTGTCATCAATGACACATGGGTTGCAAAGGCATTGACAAATTTGAGGAAACAGCAGATGGCAAAAAAAATGGATGCCTCGGAGCAGACGGCACTCGTCAGAGAATGGGCAGAGCGGTTGCGCCCCCATTTCTTCCGTGCTCCTACCGACAATGACAAGGGCTTTGGCAACTGGATAGCCAAAGAATGGACGAATGAGGGGTTGAATGAGATGCGTGACAGCATAGTCAGACCACTGTCCATCGAGAAGACCGCTGACGGCAACGTGCACGGCAAAGGGACCATCGCCACCCTGACACGTCATGGGCGCATCCTGACACATTATGACATCAGCGCGTTTGTTGACGGCAGCATCGAACTGTGTGCACGATTCGAACCGCAGGGCGAACTGCCTACCCTACCCTGCATGGGTATCACCTTTGCACTGCAAAAAAACTTTCAGCAATTGACCTATTTCGGGCGCGGTCCTCAGGACAACTACCCTGACCGACATGCCTCCACCACGATAGGACTATGGAAAAGCACCGTGAGCGATCAGTATGTACACTACCCGCATCCACAATACAGCGGCAATCACGATGACACTGCCTATCTGCAACTGACCGACAAGAAAGGCCATGGTTGGACATTCAGTTGCGAAGGAGTTCCGTTCTCCTTTACAGCCATCCCATATAGTCAGCAACATCTTGTCGAGACCGCTCATGACTGTGACCTGACTGAGGACCCGGATTACATCTATCTGCATATCGATGCGGCAGTAATGGGTTTGGGCAACAGTTCATGCGGTCCAGGCGTGCTGAAGAAATATGCCATCGAACCCAAAGAGAAAGAACTGCGACTGAGGATTACACGGAAATAGAGGTCAGCCGAATCGGGTTGACTCGCGGTTACAAACAAAGACAATAGGAGTCATTTTATAAAACAGAAAAGAGATATGATCATCAAACGATATGCGGCTGCTTTGGCGGCCTTGTGGTGTTTGTGCAGCGTTGGTTTGACACCTGAAATCATTGCTCAGACGAAAAAGGCAGATGCAAAGGCAAAGAAAACGGATGTGCTGACACAGACGCAATATTTAAGCGGAAGGGGTTGCGACGACATGGTGAATTGGGACTTCTTCTGCACCGACGGGCGCAATTCGGGTAAATGGACGAAGATAGGCGTACCGTCGTGCTGGGAGTTGCAAGGCTTCGGCACATATCAATACGGCATGCGGTTTTACGGCAAAGCAGAGCCCGAAGGCATTGCCAATGAAAAGGGATTGTATAAATATGAGTTCACCTTGCCCGAGTCATGGGAGGGGCGTCAGATATTTCTCGTTTTTGAGGCGGTGATGACCGATGCGAAAGTGACCATCAACGGCAGAAAAGGCGGCGAGGTGCATCACGGCGGTTTCTACCGTTTCTATCTCGATGTGTCGGACCGAATATTCACAGGCAAGAAGAAAAACCGCCTGGAGGTAGAGGTGAGCAAAGAGAGTGAGAACACACAAGTGAACATGGCCGAGCGCCGTGCTGACTATTGGAATTTCGGCGGCATCATCCGTCCCGTCTTCGTAATGAGCAAGCCCCCGCAGAACATCCGTCGAACCGCTATTAATGCCGGCATGGACGGACGTTTTCAAGCCGATGTTTACCTGAACCGTTCATTGCCGGGTGCCATCGTCGAAGTGGACATCCAAGACCTTGACGGGCACAGTGTGGGAAAAGGGACTGCAACCGGCGGCAGCGACCTGTTGAAAACCGATTTTACGGTTAACAACCCTAAATTGTGGACCTCCGAGACCCCCAACCGCTATATCGCCGTCTTCACCTTGAAAGACACTGACGGCAGGACACTGCATGAGGAACGAGAGAAATTCGGTTTCCGCACCATTGAATACCGTGAGAGCGACGGCGTGTATATCAACGGGCAAAAAGTCATTTTCAAGGGCGTAAACCGCCATTCATTCCGTCCTGAGAGCGGCCGCACGCTGTCGAAGGAAAAGAACATTGAAGACGTGAAACTCATCAAGGGCATGAACATGAATGCGGTGAGACTGTCGCACTACCCCGCCGACCCAGAGTTTCTCGATGCTTGCGACTCATTGGGACTTTATGTGGAGAACGAATTGAGCGGATGGCACTGGGCACATGAGACCATCATCGGCCAGCAGTTGGTTGAGGAGATGGTGACGCGCGACGTGAACCACCCGAGTGTCATCTTCTGGAGCAACGGTAATGAGGGCGGTTTCAACTACGAATTGGAGCCCTTCTTCGCCAAATTCGACCCGCAGCAGCGCGTGGTGCTCTATCCATGGGCCAACCGCAACGGTTTTGAGACAAAACACTATCGCTCATGGGGCGAGACAGCAGAATATATGCGCCAAAAAGAGATATTCATGCCTACCGAGTTTCTGCACGGTTTGTATGATGGCGGTCACGGAGCAGGTTTGGCCGATTATTGGCGACTGATGATGTCCAATCCCCGTTGCGCCGGCGGATTCCTTTGGGATTTGGCTGACGAGGGAGTGGTAAGGACCGACCGCGACGGCCAAATCGACTGCGTCGGCAATTTCGGTGCAGACGGCATCGTGGGACCGCATTTCGAGAAAGAGGGTTCATATTTTACTATCAAGCAGGTGTGGAGTCCTGTGCAAGTGACACTCAGCGACGACCAATTGACTGTAGAGAACCATTATGACTTTACCAATCTGAAAGACTGCTTTTTTTCCTATCGTTATTTGCAAATGCCCGATGAAGGCGAAACCAAGCTACGGGAAATCAAGGCAGGGCAGATTCCCTCACCTGACGTAAAACCCCATGAGACATGTACCCTTTCGTTGCCTGCCAAGCCCCAATCGGCGGAAGTACTCGAGTTGGCGGTCTATGGTCCGAATCACGAAGAAGAAATTTTTACTTGGGATTTCCGTCTCTTCGACGATGTTGCATTGCCCGACATGCCGAGTGCAAGATGTCAAGGACAAGCAAACGGCGAAACCTATGTAGTTAAGGCAGACCAATATACCTATACGTTTTCGCAAAAAAACGGGATGTTGCAGCGTGTGGAACACGGAGGTAAGACCTACACACTGAACAACGGGCCGAAATTTGTGGCTGCACGCAGAAGCGACCGCTCGTTTGACCAATTCTACAACCACGACGCCAAGGAGGCCTTCGACAAGAAGACCCAATACGCACTTTATGCCGATCAAGGAGAATTTGACGGGTTTGAACTTAAAGACAATGTGTTGACAGTAAAATATCGCCATGGTTCACTTGATGAAGTGCAATGGATGTTTGCCATCGACGGACGCGTCACGTTGACCGCCAACTATCATTTCTCAGGCGTGGTGGATCTGATGGGTATTTGTTTCGATTATCCTGAGGAAAAGGTAAAATGGAAACGATGGGTGGGCGACGGTCCCTACCGCGTGTGGCAGAACCGCATGGAAGGCCCGCAGTATGGTATATGGCAGAACGATTATAATGACCCCATCCCCGGTGAATCGTTTGAATACCCTGAGTTTAAGGGCTATTTCTCACATGTCAGATGGATGGAGGTGGGCACAACCGAAGGACAGATTTTCATCGAACCCGGAGACATCAACCAGTTTGTGGGCATCTATCAGCCACGCGACGGGCGTGACCATCTGCTTTATACCCTTCCTGAAACAGGGCTGTCAGTTTTGAAAGTGATACCCGCCGTGAGGAACAAGGTGAACACAACAGACCTGAACGGCCCGAGCGCCCAACCACATTGGGTGAACGGAAACGATGAAATAAGGATAGGGTTGGTATTTGATTGAGATAGTTTGAAAACTCATGATTTCAAAGTATCAACGCTAGCATATATTGTTTGATGAGCGTGTTTATCGTCATTTTGTTAAGGCTATTTATTTATTCATCATAATTTTCTGCATCATTTTGAGGAAAAAAGATGCAGAAAATTATGTTTTGATGTAGAAAATTAAAGAGAAAAGCGTATTTTTGCAAGCAAAAGCTTACTCTTCTGTTGCTCTATCGGACAGGCTACATCGTTGGAAAATACATCAGTTTAGAATTGTTGATAGAAAAGACAAAAGAGACCTATTACGAGGCATTGAAGGACAGTTCAGCTCAATGGCACGAGGATAACAATGACTATCTACCTTTCATCCGTTATTATCTTGGTGTGTTGCTAAAAGGCTATAAGGAATTCCAAGACCGTGTCGAGTATCTGAATTACCGTAAACTATCAAAGCCTAATCGTGTGAAGGCTGTTTTTGACAAAAAACTTGGTAAAATAAGAAAGGCAGATATCGCAGCCCTGTGTCCCGACATCAGTATGACAACAATAGAACGGACTTTGGCTGAACTGGTTACTACAGGTTATATAGAAAAGATCGGAGCAGGGAGATCTACAGCCTATATAAAGCGATAGATGAAAAAAGCAGAGGTGTTTTGACCAAATGTGAAAGCATATGAAATGGACAGTATTAGCAGACAATCGCACGAATGCCCCCGCACTGGAAACGGAGCACGGATTATCTATCTTGTTGGAGACGGACAAATACCGTGTGTTGCTTGATACGGGTGCCAGTGATTTGTTTATCCGCAATGCAAGACGATTGGGTGTTGACCTCAGTACAGTTGATTATGTCTTTATCTCCCACGGACACAGTGACCATGCCGGAGGCTTGCGTCATTTCATGGAGATCAACAAGAAAGCAAAGATTATCGTCTCGCCCGATGCCATCAAGGGCCAATTCTTCTCAAAGCGAACATATCTGCATAGCATCACGACTGTCTGGCCTGAAATACCAGGGGAGCGACTGCTGTCTGTCGATGAAAATTGCAGGATTGATCATGCCCTACAGATTATTGCCCATATCCCCCAAAATCACCCGACGCCGAAGGGAAACCAGCATCTATTTGTATTGAATGCTGAAGGAGAGCATATTCATGACGATTTCCGACATGAACTGGCACTCTATGCAGACGGGCTGCTTTTTACCGGTTGTGCCCACAGCGGATTGGAGAACATCCTGTCGGCATGTCCTTGGCCTGTTCATTCTGTCGTCGGCGGTTTTCATTTGCTCGATGATTACGAAACGGAAGAAGAATTGACCGCTCTGTCAGAAAGGCTTAAAGACCATTATCCTGAAACGCTTTTTTATACCAGCCATTGTACCGGCGATTCGGTGTTTAGTACTTTGCAAAAGATAATGGGAGACCAGATACATCCTTTCTCATGTGGAACATCAAAAGAAATATGATGAAACTAAAGAAACGGAAAATCAAGTATACTGCCATTTTTTTCATCTGCTGGTTTGCCTTTTGGGTCTTTCTGGTTGATGGAGTCCTGAAGTTCCAGACATTGGTGGACTATTTCGGGTCATATGCAATCGTGGAGATATCATTATTGCTATTGATCATCATTCCGACAATCGCAGTTTATAAATACACAAAATAATAAATCATGTCGTATGGAAAAGACCTATTACTCCAGGACAGAAAATAGCGATGATGTGCTGTTAGTGATGGCAAAAGTGTCGTTATTGACAAAACAGCTGAACAGCCTTACATTGGCAGAGCAACAAGAAAAGCAGGAGATTATCAGGGAACTTTTCGGCTCCGTTGGAAGCAATCCCTTCGTTGGCGACAACTTTCACTGTGATTTCTGGCAGAACATTCACGTTGGCGATAACTTCCATGCCGACTACAATTGTACAATGCTCGACTTGGCAGAGATACGTATTGGCAACAACTGTCTGATAGGTCCTGATGTGGGCATCTACACTGCAGGCCATCGTGTGGAGCCTGAAGGTCGCATACTTGATGTTTATGGTATTCCTATCATCATAGGCGATGACGTGTGGATAGGAGGTCATTCCACCATATTGCCGGGTGTAACCATTGGCAAAAATGCCGTCGTTGCCGCAGGTGCAGTAGTGACAAAAGATGTGCCTGACAATGTGGTGGAAGGCGGCAACCCAGCAAAGGTGATTAAAAAGATAGAAGTATAACCGACAAATCGGAATTTATGAAGATAAAAAACAGACCCGATCCGAATGAGGCTTTTCCTAATCCCAATATTCCAAGCCTCTGCTTCATCAAGAA